>NZ_LGDO01000496.1:0-40613 GCF_001279805.1 Streptomyces sp. XY431 | reverse complement strand
CACCGCCTCACCGTCGCCTGGCGCCGGGCCGAGCGCGCCTTCCCGGCCCCCGCGCCGGCCCCCCGCTCCGGCCCCCCGCAGCTGGAGGAGTCCCACGCACCCGCCGACACCGACCACGAGACCCGCGCCCTCGCCTCCCCGCAGGAGGCCCTGCTGGCCCGGGTCGCCGAGGTCTGCCGCACCCGCCACCCCGGGGCCCAGATCCGCCCGGTGGCCGGTACCACGACCCAGCTCTTCGTCACCTGGGCCGAGTCCGGTCTGGTCCGCCAGCAGCGGGTGGCCGCCTGCGTCGGCACCCCCACCGAGCAGGAGGTCGAGCAGTTCGTCGACGCCGTGCACGCCGACGGCGCCGGGCTCGACGCGGAACTCGTCCACGACGGCCCGCCGCCCTCCCGCGAACTGCGCGACCGGGCCCGCCGCCGCGGCGTGCGACTGCGCAGCTTCCTGGAGTTCCAGGGCCTGCTCGACCTGCGCGGCTACGTCGGCGCCCAGACCGAACGGCTCTCCACCGACAGCCAGTACCACCCCGACCTCTACCTCCCCCAGCGCTACCGCGACGCCGAACACCCCGGCGCCGACGAGCGCGAGGGCCTGGTCGACGAACTGCTCCGGCTGCTGGACTCCGACCACGGCCGCTTCGTGCTGCTGCTCGGCGACTTCGGCCGCGGCAAGACCTTCGCCCTGCGCGAGCTGGCCCGCCGGCTGCCCGCCGAACTCCCGCACCTGGCGCCCCTGTTCATCGAGCTCAGCGCGCTCGACAAGGCGCACTCGCTGGACGGCCTGGTCGCCGCCCACCTCACCGAGCACGGCATCGACACCCTCGACCTGCGGGCCTTCCGCTACATGCTCCGGCAGGGTCGGGTGGTGCTCCTGTTCGACGGTTTCGACGAGCTGGTCAACCGGGTCAGCTACGAACGCGCCGCCGACCACCTCCAGGTGCTGCTGGACGCGGCCGTGGACAACGCCAAGATCGTCGTCACCAGCCGCACCCAGCACTTCAGCTCCCACGAGCAGGTGCTCACCGCCCTCGGCGAGCGGGTCGGCCTGCTCCCGCAGCGCCGGCTGATCGCCGTCCAGGACTTCACCCCGCACCAGATCCGCGGCTACCTCGGCAACCGCTACGGCGACGAGGAGACCGCAAGCCGCCGGATGCGGCTGCTGGAGGCCGTCCCCGACCTGCTCGCGCTGTGCCGCAACCCCCGGCTGCTGAGCTTCGTCGCCGACCTCGACCACGACCGGCTGCGCGCCGTCGCCGGCGCCGGGCGGGCGCTCAGCGCCGCGGGCCTCTACGAGGAGGTCTTCACCTCCTGGCTGCGGTTCGAGGAGCAGCGCGGCCACGGCGGCCCCGGCGCCGCGCCCGGACTCGAGCTCGACCAGCTCTGGCAGGCCGTCACCCTGCTCGCCCTGCGGCTGTGGGAGAGCGGGCGCAGCTCCATCCCGCTGGACGAGATCGTCGACATCGCCGGTGTGCTCAACGGCCTCGCCGAGAACCGGATGCCCACCCCGCAGGTCGCCCACGCCGTCGGCTCCGGCAGCCTGCTGGTCCGCTCCGACGAGGGCATGTTCCACTTCATCCACGGCTCGGTGGGGGAGTGGCTGGTCGCCCGGGCCGCCGCCGAGGCGCTGGCCCGCGCGGACACCACCCTGCTCGCCCGCGGCCCGCTCAGCCGGCTCGCCGTCGAGTTCCTCTGCGACCTGGCCGACCACCAGGCCTGCCAGCAGTGGGCCCGTTCCGTCCTGGACGTCCCCGAGACCGCCACCGAGGCGGCCAGGACCAACGCCGTCAAGGTGCTCGACCGGCTGCGCGTCCCCGCCCACACCGACCTGCGCGGCGCCACCCTGGCCGGCGAGGACCTGTCGCACCGCGACCTGTCCGGCGTCGACCTGTTCGGCGCGGACCTGCGCGGCGCCCGGCTGCTCGGCGCCAACCTGTCCGGCGCGGACCTGCGCGGCGCCCGGCTGGCCGGCGCCCGCCTCGACTCCGCCGACCTCACCGGCGCGGACCTGCGCTTCGCCGACCTGCGCGGCGCCCGGCTGGTCCGCACCGACCTGCGCGGCGCCCGGCTGCGCGGCAGCCACTGGCAGAGGTCCGCGCTGATCTCCGCCGTCACCGACGAGGAGGTGCTCGCCGCCCCCGAGCTGCGCGCCGCCGCGATCGCCCCCGGGCTCCCGGTCGAGGCCGGGTTCAGCCCGTCCGAGGTCGGCGTCCCCTACGGCTTCGACGTGCGCTCCACCCGGCTGCCCGAGCCGGTCGCCTTCAGCCGCGACGGCCATCTGCTCGCCGTCGGCTCCGAGGACGGCAGCGTGCTGATCTGCGACGCCGTCACCGGCATCGCCCTGCGCACCCTCAAGGACCACATCGGGCGGGTCTACTCGGTCAAGTTCGCCGACGACGTGCTCGCCACCGGCAGCGCCGACGGCACCGTCCGGCTCTGGGACCCGGTCTCCGGCGAGTGCCGCCACCGCCTCGACGTGCACCCCGGCGGCGTCTGGCCGCTCTCGCTCGCCCGGGACGGACGGCTGGTCGCCACCGGCGACCTGAACGGCGTGGTCACCCTCTGGGACACCGTCACCGGCGAGCCCCGGCACCGCCTGCCCGGCCATGCCGCGCCCGTCTACACGGCGGTGTTCAGCCCCGACGGCGCGCTGCTGGTCACCGGCGACCAGCGCGGCGGCGGCCGGCTGTGGTCCACCGCGAACGGCCGCCGGCTCGCCGAACTCCCAGGCCACCGCGGCACCCTCTACCGCTCCGCGTTCAGCCCGGACGGCACCCTGGTGGCCACCGCCGACGGCGGTCCCGACGACGGCACCGGCGGCACCGTCCGGATCTGGGAGGTCGCCTCCCGCCGGCTGCGCCACAGCATGCCCGGCCACGCCGGTCGGATCTACACCCTCGCCTTCCACCCCGACGGCGACCTGCTCGCCAGCGGCGACACCGAGGGCCAGATCCGGCTCTGGAACCCGCTCGACGGCACCGCGGTCGGCCGACCGGAGGACTCCACCGGCAAGATCTACCAGGTCACCTTCGACGAGGCCGGCACCCGGTTCGCGGCCAGCGACAGCGACGGCGGCGTCCGGGTCTGGCGGGTCGGCCCCGCCGACGGCACCGGCGGCGCCCGGGAGGTGACGCCGCTGCGCCGGCAGCCGCCCGAGCACCGGGGCTCGGTCTGGGCCTGCCGGTTCCGGCCCGGTTCCGGCCGGGGCGGCGCGGAGAGCGACCCGCTGCTGGTCACCGGCGCCAACGACGGCCGGGTCCGGCTCTGGGACCCGTCCTCGGGTCGCAGCCGCCAACTGCTGCGCGGCCACGGCCGGCGGATCGGCTCGCTCACCTTCAGCAGTGACGGCGCCCTGCTGGCGGCCGGCGGCAACGACGGCCGGGTCCGGCTCTGGGAGCCCTCCACCGGCCGCCGGCTGCGCGAGCTCTCGGGCCGCAGCAGCCGACTGGTCTCGGCCGTGTTCAGCCCGGAGGAGGCGGTGCTGGCCACCGCCACCAACGACGGCGACCTGTGCCTGTGGAACGCCCGCACCGGCGAGTACCTGCGCGAGATGGACGTCGAGACCGAGCACGTCTGGGCGGAGGCGTTCAGCGCCGACGGCGTCCTGGTGGCCACCGCCAACGACGACGACACCGTCCGGATCTGGTACCGGCGCACCGGCGCCCACCTCAGCACGCTCCGCGAGCACCGGGGGCGGGTCCGCTCGATCGCGTTCAGCCCGGACGGGCGGCAGCTGCTGACCGGCTGCGACGACAGCCGGGTGCGGATCTCCGACATCGACGCCGGGCGGGTGGTGGCCGAACTCGACGGCCACACCGACCGGGTGTACGCCGTCTCGCCGGCCGCCGACAGCACCTGGCTGGCCAGCGCCTCCTGGGACGGCACCGCGGTGATCTGGGTGGACCGGGCCGTCCGGCACCGGCTGACCGGCCACGTCGGCCGGCTGTGGACCGCGGCCGCCCACCCGCGCCGCCCGCTGCTCGCCACCGCCGGGGACGACCGGGTGGTCCGGCTCTGGGACCCGCTCGCCGGCACCGAGGTGGCGGGGCTGCGCGGCCACACCGGCCGGATCCTGGCCGTCACCTTCAGCCCGGACGGCTCCCTGCTGGCCAGCGGCGGCGAGGACGGCACGATCCGGCTCTGGCGGATCCCGGAGGAGGGCCGACCGACCGCGCTCGCGACCCTGCTCGGCACCCCCGACGGCTGGGCCGCCCTGTTGCCCTCCGGCGCCTACAAGTGCGAGGGCGACGTCGCGGGCGAGTTCTGGCACGCCGTCGGCATGTGCCGCTTCGAGCCGGGCGAACTCGACTCCCACCTCCCCGGCGTCCACCGCCTCCCCCCGGAGGCCCTGCTCTGAGCCGCTCCGGCCACGGCCGGAGCGGAACGGGGCACGGCTGACGGGATTGCGGGGGCCGGGGGCGCACGGCGAGGGCCCCGCCGGTGGTACCGGCGGGGCCCTGCTGTGCTCAGTGGTTCACCCTGGTGGTGCGGATTCCGTTACCGGTACTGCTACTGGTACTGCACGGAGAGGGTGGCGCCCGCGAAGTCCTGCTGGGCGGCGAGGCTGAAGTAGACCCAGCCGGCCGGGGGGTTGGTGATGGTCAGCGTCTCGCCGTTGCCCGCGTTCGTGGACTTGGCGAGGAAGTTGCTGGTGGTGGCCCAGCTCGGGCCGCCGTAGTACAGGTCGGCGTTGCCGGTGCCACCGCTGCTGGTGAGGGTCAGCGTCTTGACGCCGGCCGGCAGGTTCAGGAAGTGGTAGCTGTAGTTGCCGGCGGCGGCGGCCAGGTTGTCACGGCGGCAGTTGTTGTCGAACTGGCGGGTGTCCGCGATGGTGCAGAGCGGGGTGGTCGGGGCGACCGGGCCGGTCGGGGCCTCCGGCAGCGGGCCGCAGTCGTTGCTGGCGCAGGCGCCGAGCCAGTTGCTGAAGTCGGCGTCGTAGCGGGTGCCGATGGTGGTCTTCAGGATGGTGCGGGCGCCGTTCCAGTCACCCGTGCGGTACTTGGCGAGCACGGCGTCCATGTCGGAGCGGTGCTGCTGCAGCATGTAGCGGGTGGCCAGCCAGCCCCAGCGGTAGACCCGGTTGGAGTTGGCGTCGGCGTCGGCGGTCTGGTCGTAGACGGTGTCGAAGAGCTCGCTGAGCTTGTAGGTCTTCTTGCCGGCCTCGGCGATCGCGTCGGCGTTGCGCACGTTGCGGTAGCCGAAGGAGATGTTCTCGGCGATGCCCTCGACCCACCAGATGGTCGGGGTCACGATGCCGGCCTCGAAGTCGCCGTACATGTTGTAGCGGCCGTCGAGGTAGTGGGTGTACTCGTGGTTCAGGTTCCAGATCTGGAAGTCCGGACGCAGCCAGGACGCCTCGTGGGCGATGAAGCGGGCCTGGTTGCCGGCCACGGCCGGGTTGCCCTCCTCGTACATGCCGCCGTTGTCGACGGCGATGTCGTAGAAGGCCCAGGCGTACAGCGAGTACTGGTCGTAGTCGTCGAAGGCGACGACCTCGAGGTTGGTGTTCACATCGCCGGCGACGGCGCCCTTGTCACCGATGATCTTGTGGAAGTAGGCATCCTGGTTGATCAGGCTGGTGCAGGTGCTCGCAAGCTGACCCGGGGACATGTCCTGGGCCTTGATCTGCAGGCCGTCGTTGCAGACCTTCTGGATCGGCAGGATGACCGGCATGAGGCGGGTGCTCAGGTCGCAGATACCGAAGTCCGCGCAGTGGCCCTTGTCGAACTCACGCGTGGCCCAGGCCAGGTTCATCGTGATCGGGGCCGTCGGGCCGACGTTCGGGTAGCGGTTGATCAGGTCCTTCATGATCGGCCGCAGCTGGGTCTTCAGCTCCGGGACCTGCAGCGCGTAGCCGAGGTAGCGGCCCATGTTGCTGACGATGTCGAAGCGGTTCAGCAGGGAGTCGTTACGGGTGATGAAGCCGGACCAGGCGTTGAGGATGCTGGGGTCGGCCTTGAGCGCGGCCTTCCAGCCCTTGCTGTCGTCCTTCGCCGCGAAGCCGTCCTTGAGGACCCACTCGAACTCGGTGACGGTCGCCGACATCCGCTCCGGCCAGGTGCCGGTGTAGTTGTTCAGCAGCCACTTGAAGAAGCCGGAGTAGCGGCCGAGGGTGTCGGTCTGGCCGATCACCTTGACGACCTCGACGAGGAGGTCGCCGTTGGCGGTGGTGGCGTCCTTGCTGTGGTTGTTGGCGAAGAACGCGTCCAGCCCGCCCTTGAGGGCGGTGGCCAGCGTCGGGCTGTAGCTGCCGATGGCGTTGGGGTTGGTCTCGTGCAGGTAGTAGCCCGCCCGCAGGAAGAGCACCAACTGGCCGACGGCGGTGCTGTTGTCGCCCGGGTAGGCCGGGGCGGCGTCGCGCAGGGCGTTGGCGACGGTCACCATGTTGGCCTCGCGGAAGGCGGAGCCCGAGGCGTTGACGTCGATGTTGAACAGCGGCCAGGTGCACTCGACCCGCGGCAGGGCCTTGAGCTGCTGGACCAGGGTGCTGCCCGAGGCGTTGAGCACCCCGGACAGGTCGGGACAGGGGTCCGCGGCGGCGGCCGAGAAGCCCTTGGCGGCCTTGACCGGAGCGGTGACCGGGGCGGCCGGCGGGGCGCTCTTCTCGGTGCTCTCCTGGGCGGAGATCTTGTAGGGGCTGGTGCTCTTGGCGTCGGGCGACTTGGGGACCGGAATCGACCGCGGCGTGGCGGTGGTGGTGGTGCTGGTGCCGGCCGGGGCGGTGGTGCCGGCCGGGGCGGCCTGGGCCTGCGGGGCGAACAGTCCGAGGGCGATGAAGAAGGCCGCGCCGAGCGCAGGGAGCTTGCGCGCGTTGGCCGTGTTTATCCGGGAGGGACGCATCTGTGGGGGCCTCCGGGGCCGTTCGGGGCCGCGATATGGGGGACGCGGCCACTCGATGTGTGACATGTAAAATGGCACACGCTCCCAGCCGTCGGGAAGGCCCGGGGGTCGAATAATCGATCGCCGCAACCGAAACGTTGTCAGGGGGCCCCGAGGTGGGGCATTTGTCCTGGTAGAGCTCAGGCGGCCGGGGCCGTGGAGCGTCCGGCGGCGGCCCGCGGAGTGAGTGCCGCCGCCTCCAGCGGGGCCGAGGGGTCGACCGAGAGGTCCGCCGGGGCCGGCTCGGCACCGGCCCGGACCAGCAGGTCGCCGACGGCCGCGACCATCGCCCCGTTGTCGGTGCACAGCCGCAGCGGCGGCACCCGCAGGGTGATCCCGGCCGAGGCGCAGCGCCGCTCGGCCAGCTCCCGCACCCGCGAGTTGGCGGCCACCCCGCCGACCACCACCAGCGTCCCGATCCCGTGGTCCAGGCAGGCCCTGACGGCCTTGCGGGTCAGCACGTCGGCGATCGCCTCCTGGAGCGCGGCGGCCGCGTCCAGGACGTTCGGCTCGGTGCCGGCGGCCCGCTGTGCCTCCACCCAGCGGGCGGCGGCGGTCTTGAGGCCGGAGAAGGAGAAGGCGTAGGGCGGGTCGTTCGGTCCGCTCAGCGGGCGCGGGAGGCGCACCGCGCGCCGGTCGCCCTCCCGGGCCGCCCGGTCGATCGCGGGCCCGCCCGGGTAGGGCAGGCGCAGGATCCGGGCGACCTTGTCGAAGCACTCGCCGGCCGCGTCGTCCAGGGTGTCCCCGAGGTGGACCACCGGATCGCGGGCCAGGTCGCGCACCAGCAGCAGCGAGGTGTGCCCGCCGGAGACGATGAGCACGACGCACGGGTCCGGCAGCGGCCCGCCGTCGAGCGTCGCGGCGGCCACGTGCCCGGCGAGATGGTGCACCCCGTACAGCGGGACGCCGAGCGAGAAGGAGTACGCCTTGGCGGCCGCCACCCCGATCTGCAGTGCCCCGGCCAGGCCCGGACCGGTCGTCACCGCCACCGCGCCGACGTCGGCCAGGGTGAGTCCGGCCCGCCGCAGGGCCTCGTCGACCACCGGCGCCATCGCGTGCAGGTGCGCGCGGGCGGCGATCTCGGGGACCACGCCGCCGTAGCGGGCGTGCTCGTCCATCGAGGACGCCACCGCCTGGCCGAGCAGTACGCCGTCGCGCACCAGCCCCGCGCCGGTCTCGTCGCAGGACGACTCGATGCCCAGCACCACCGGCGATCCGGCCACAGTGTCCACCCTTATTGCTTGTAGCTACTACCTGCAACTATTGTGCAACAAGGAACTGCGGTGAAGATCTCCGGGGTGGGAGGAATACGCAGGAGCCGGTGCTTAGTTTCTGCAACTGATACGCAATAGTGTTGACCCGGCACGATCGTCACCGTTGAACTCGCCGAAAGGGGCCGTGTCCTGATGGGCACCTACTCGCTTCCCGACCTGCCGTACGACTACTCCGCGCTGGAGCGCGCGATGTCCGCGGAGATCCTGGAGCTTCACCACTCCAAGCACCACGCCGCGTACGTCAAGGGCGCCAACGACACCCTGGAGCAGCTCGCCGAGGCGCGCGACAAGGAGCAGTTCGGCGGTCTGGTCGGCCTGCAGAAGACCTTCGCCTTCCACCTGTCCGGCCACGTGCTGCACTCGCTCTTCTGGGAGAACCTCTCCCCGGAGGGCGGCGACCGCCCCGACGGCGCCCTCGCCGACGCGATCACCGAGCACTTCGGCAGCTTCGAGGCGTTCAAGAAGCAGCTCACCACCGCCACCACCGGCGTCCAGGGCTCCGGCTGGGGCATCCTCTCCTGGGAGCCGCTCGGCAAGCGCCTGATCGTCGAGCAGGTCTACGACCACCACGGCAACGTCGGCCAGGGCACCACCCCGCTGCTGGCCTTCGACGCCTGGGAGCACGCCTACTACCTGCAGTACCGCAACGTCCGCCCGGACTACGTCACCAAGCTCTGGGACGTCGTCAACTGGCAGGACGTCTCGGCCCGCTTCACGGCCGCGACGAGCGCCTGACCCCTGCACAGGGGTGAGCCGCCCAAAAACACCTGACCCAGGGCAGGGCAGGTAGCGAAGGGCCCCCGGCCGGTGCGAACCGTCCGGGGGCCCTTTCGTTCCGGTCGGGAGGTTCATGCCGCGGGAACTGCTTCGGCTCCGAACTCCCTGTCACTCTGCGGCGTTGGCGCGCTTGGCGAGCTTGACCAGCTCCGGCGGCGCGCTCCGGCCCGCGAGGAGAACGAGCTCCCGAATTGCCGACCGGGCCGCCAGGTGAGCCCGGACACTCTCCGGTGCCAACTCCTCGGCTCGGAGGAGGCAATCGACGGCCTCCCCGAGGTGCCGCCGCTGCGCGTGAGCCCTTCCGAGGTCGACCAGCAGTCGTGACCTCCGCTCGGGCGAGAGCTGACCCGCATCGATCTGCTGCCCCAGGTCCAGCGCCTCGCCTGCGTCGCCGAGGTCGATCGCCGCCGACACCGCCTGGATCTCGACGTTGGTTGGGCCGAACTCCAGGTTGAAGTCGTTGCGATCCTCGCCGAGCAGCGCCGCGACCTCGCGTGCGTCGGCGAGTTCCTTGCGGGTCTGCTCGCGTTGGCCGGCGCGGGCGGCGGCCAACGCGAGGACCAAATGGAGTGAGCCGAGTACGGAGAGCGCTTCCGGCGAGGGCGGACCCGCAGCCGAGATGTGGGTCCGAAGGGCTGTCACGCCCTTCCCGGCCGCGTGTTCGGCCTGGTCCAAGCGCCGGAGCCGGACGAATGCGTGGGCCAAGCGGTAGATGCCTGCGAAGACTTGCAATGGTTGTCCGGACTGCTCGGCTGCGCGGATGGCCCGATCGGCGGCCACCCAAGCCGCATCGGCCTCGTCCTGGCGGACGAACGCTGCTGCGACTGCCTGATACGCCTGGCTGAGGAGGAGTTGGAGCTCCGATCGCTTCTCCGGCGAGGCGGTCCGTGCGGCGCTTTCGAGTCGTGGCAGGGTCTCGGCGACGGCGGTGCTGAGTTCCGCGAATCGGGCGTTGTGCGTCAGATGCCAGAGTTCCGCCACGGCGGTGGCCAACTGGGTGACGTCGGGCGCGGCCGCGGCGGGGTGCTCATCGAGCACGGCGTCGAGCGCGGGATGCCCCGAGAGCGAGAGCCGTACCAGGTCGAGGTCGTTGACTCGATCCGAAGTCGCCGACGTGGATCGGGACGGTGACGGGGCATCCGGCCTCAGCGTCTGGACGGAGACTCCGAGACCGTCCGCGAGCAACTGGAGTACGTCGAGACGTACGACCGGTTGGATGCCGCGCTCGACCTGCGACACCCAGCTGGCGGTCCGGTTGACGGCTGCGGCGAGCTGATCCTGGCGCATGCCACGACTCTTTCGGAGCTGGGCCACCCGGGCACCGAACGCTCGCTGCTCCTCGGGACTCACCGGCCGACCCCGTGGGCGGCCGACCTCTTGCCGTCGATCTCGTTCAGGAACGTGACCTCGAACGATTCGAGGTACTGGCCGCGCTCGGCCAGGAATCGGCGGACGTGAGGCTGCCGCTCGTGCTCCTCGAACGCCTCGCGGTCTGCGTACAGCTCGTAGAAGACCCGGATGCGCGGCTCGTCCGGCACGGCGTGATTGACATAGACGAGAGTGCCGGGCTCCTTGGTGCGGATCCCTTCAAGTGCTTCCCGTGCCAGTTCGTCGAAGGCGTGAGCGGCTGTCACATCACGGGCGACGAAGCGTACAACAAGGCCGAATCCCATGCTTCTCCCCTTCCTGGATCGGTCGAGTCTCGCACGACTCGGTGAAGAACTGCGAGTAGAAGAGATTCTTGACTCGCAGTTTTTCTGCGACTACTTTCAGTGTCGCTGCCGTGGCGGACAGCCACGATCGGCTCCCTTTCGCTGCCGTCTTCCGGCAGCGCTGTCCATCTGTGCTGGTGGAGGATCGATGGAGTGGAATGTGACCGTCAGCCCGCTCAGCAGTGCCCGGTTCCCGGTTCCGTTGGAATGGGGGGCGCCGCCGGCACCGGAGGCGGTGCCGGCGGCGCGGTGGCTGGTGGCGGCGATCGTGCGGGAATGGGGTGTGCCGCTCGCAGACGACGTGTTCAAGGACCTGGAGCTGTGTGCCAGTGAGGTGATCGCCAATGCGCTGCTGCACACCGGGGGCCGTTGTGCCGTGACCGTGCTCCGGCGTCCTGGACGGCTGCGGGTCGAGGTGACCGACAGATGCCCCGCGCTCCCGCGGCGGGAGCGCGGGGCCGAAGCGACCGGTGGGCGTGGGCTGTTGCTGGTGGAGGCCCTGGCCGAGGCGTGGGGCTGGTACCCGGAAGGCCCGGGCAAGGTGGTCTGGTTCGAGTTCCCCGAGCAGCACGAAGTGCCGTGCCCCCACGGGTGGGGCACGGCACTTCATCTCGCTGTGGCGTAGCGGGTTGCTCAGGTCGCCGGCGGCGTCCCGAATGCGTCCAGGATGCGGTCCGCCGCGAGCGTCGCGGTCATCGTGCCCTCGCGCACCCGGCGCTCCAGCTCGGGGACCAGGCGGCCCACCTCGGGGTGGGAGTGGAGCCGAGTGAGCAGTTGGTCGTGGACCATCGCCCAGGTCCACTCCACCTGCTGGTCGCGGCGCTTGGCGGCGAGCGCGCCGGTGGCGTCCAGGACCTTGCGGTGCTGCTGGAGCCGCTCCCAGACGACGTCCAGGCCGCCCCCGTCGCGGCCCGAGCAGGTCAGCACGGGCGGCGTCCACGGGGCGTCCGGGGGCTGCAACAGGCGCAGTGCGCCGGCGAGTTCGCGGGCGGCGGCCTTGGCGTCGAGTTCGTGCGGGCCGTCGGCCTTGTTGACCGCGATGACGTCGGCGAGTTCCAGGACACCCTTCTTGATGCCCTGCAGCTGGTCGCCGGTGCGGGCCAGCGAGAGCAGCAGGAAGGAGTCGACCATGCCGGCCACGGTGGTCTCCGACTGGCCGACGCCGACCGTCTCGATCAGCACCACGTCGTAACCCGCCGCCTCCATCACCAGCATCGACTCCCGGGTGGCCTTGGCCACCCCGCCGAGGGTGCCGGAGGTGGGCGACGGCCGGACGAACGCCTGCGGGTCCACCGCGAGGCGCTCCATCCGGGTCTTGTCACCCAGGATGGAGCCGCCGGTCCGGCTGGAGGTCGGGTCGACGGCCAGCACCGCGACCTTGTGCCCCTGCCCGGTGAGCATGGTGCCGAAGGCGTCGATGAAGGTCGACTTGCCGACCCCGGGTACCCCCGTGATGCCCACCCGGACCGCTCCGCCGGCGTGCGGCAGCAGCCTGGTCAGCAACTGCTGCGCCAGCGCGCGGTGGTCGGGCCGGGTGGACTCGACGAGGGTGATGGCCCGCGCGATGTACGCGCGCGAGCCCTCCCGCACACCCGTCGCGTAGCTGTCGAGGTCGATCGTCCGGGGCGGCATCCGACCCCCGCCTCAGAGCTCGTGGCCGAGGTCGGCGGCGAGCGACTTCAGGAGGTCGTAGGCGGCCTCCGGGATCACCGTGCCGGGCGGGAAGACCGCCGCGGCGCCCGCCTCGTAGAGGGCGTCGAAGTCCTGCGGGGGGATCACCCCGCCGACCACGATGGTGATGTCCTCGCGCCCGGCGGCGGCGAGTTCGGCGCGCAGCGCGGGCACCAGGGTGAGGTGGCCGGCGGCGAGCGAGGAGACGCCGACGATGTGCACGTCCGCCTCGACGGCCTGCCGGGCGACCTCGGCCGGGGTCTGGAACAGCGGGCCGACGTCCACGGTGAAACCGAGGTCGGCGAAGGCGGTGGCGATCACCTTCTGGCCGCGGTCGTGGCCGTCCTGGCCCATCTTGGCGACCAGGATGCGGGGCCGGCGGCCCTCGGCCCGCTCGAACCGCTCGACCAGTTCCCGGGTGCGCTGCAGGGGGGCGGAGGGGCCCGCTTCGTCTCGGTACACACCGGAGATGGTACGGATCTGGCCCGAGTGCCGGCCGTACACCTTCTCCAGGGCGTCCGAGATCTCGCCGACGGTGGCCTTGGCGCGGGCCGCGTTCACGGCCAGGTGCAGCAGGTTGCCGTCGAGCGAGCCGCCGCGCGAGGGCCCGGCCTCGGCGGCCCGGGTGAGCGCGTCCAGGGCGGAGCGGGTGGCGGCCTCGTCGCGCTCCTCGCGCAGCCGGCGCAGCTTCTCGATCTGGGCGGCGCGCACCGCGGAGTTGTCGACCTTGAGCACGTCGATCTGCTCGTCGCTCTCCACCCGGTACTTGTTGACGCCGATCACCGGCTGGCGGCCGGAGTCGATCCGCGCCTGGGTGCGGGCGGCCGCCTCCTCGACCCGCAGCTTGGGGATGCCGGCGTCGATCGCCTTGGCCATGCCGCCGGCCGCCTCGACCTCCTGGATGTGCTGCCAGGCGCGGTTCGCCAGGTCGTGGGTGAGCTTCTCGACGTAGGCCGAGCCGCCCCACGGGTCGATGACCCGGCAGGTGCCGGACTCCTGCTGGAGCAGCAGCTGGGTGTTGCGGGCGATCCGGGCGGAGAAGTCGGTCGGCAGCGCGAGCGCCTCGTCCAGCGCGTTGGTGTGCAGCGACTGGGTGTGGCCCTGGGTGGCGGCCATCGCCTCCACACAGGTGCGGGCGACGTTGTTGAAGACGTCCTGGGCGGTGAGCGACCAGCCGGAGGTCTGCGAATGGGTGCGCAGCGACAGCGACTTGGCGTTCTTCGGGTCGAACTGCTTGACCAGCTTGGCCCAGAGCAGCCGGGCCGCGCGCAGCTTGGCGACCTCCATGAAGAAGTTCATGCCGATCGCCCAGAAGAACGACAGCCGCGGCGCGAACGCGTCCACGTCCAGGCCGACGTCCAGTCCGGCCCGCAGGTACTCGACGCCGTCGGCCAGGGTGTAGGCCAGCTCCAGGTCGGCGGTGGCCCCGGCCTCCTGGATGTGGTAGCCGGAGATGGAGATCGAGTTGTACCGGGGCATCTTCTGCGAGGTGTACGCGAAGATGTCGGAGATGATCCGCATCGAGGGCTGCGGCGGGTAGATGTACGTGTTGCGGACCATGAACTCCTTGAGGATGTCGTTCTGGATGGTCCCGGCCAGCTTCTCCGGCGGCACCCCCTGCTCCTCGGCCGCCACGATGTACAGCGCCAGTACGGGCAGCACCGCGCCGTTCATGGTCATCGAGACGGACATCCGGTCCAGCGGGATGCCGTCGAACAGCTGGCGCATGTCGTAGATCGAGTCGATTGCCACGCCCGCCATGCCGACGTCGCCGGTGACCCGCGGGTGGTCGCTGTCGTAGCCGCGGTGGGTCGGCAGGTCGAAGGCGACCGACAGGCCCTTCTGACCGGCCGCCAGGTTGCGGCGGTAGAAGGCGTTGGACTCCTCGGCGGTGGAGAAGCCCGCGTACTGCCGGACCGTCCACGGCTGGTTGACGTACATCGTCGGGTACGGGCCGCGCAGGTACGGGGCGATGCCCGGGTAGGTGCCCAGGAAGTCCAGGCCGGCGAGGTCCTCGGCGGTGTACAGCGGCTTGACGCCGATGCCCTCGGGGGTGTCCCAGAGCTGCTCGTCGACGTCCTTGCCGGTGGCCTGCCGCCAGGCGGCGCGCCACTGGCCCTCGGTGGCTTCCGGACGGGCGGCGGGGGCGCCGTCGGCGTCCGGGTCGAGCCCGATCGCGGTGAAGTCGGGGATCATCGGGCCACTCCGATCTCGTCGAGCAGGGAGGTCAGGACAGCGACGGCGTCGCCGCCGGCGAAGACGAAGCCGTCCACGTCCGCGGGCGGGTTCTCGCCCGGCCGGCCGGCCAGCAGGATGCGTCGCGCGCCGGCCGCCCTGAGTGCGCCGGCCACCGCCTCGGCGTGCTCGCCGTACAGGGCGTCGCTGGAGCAGAGGCAGGCCACCGCGGCGCCGCTGGCGGCGAACGCCTCGGCGAAGGCCGCCGGGTCGGTGCCCTCGTGCGCGGTGGTGGCGATGCCGCCGGCCTGGAACAGGTTGGCGGCGAAGGTGGTGCGCGCGGTGTGCGCGGAGGCGTTGCCGATCGAGGCCAGGAACAGCGCCGGCCGCCCGCTGGTGGCCGCGAGGTGCGCGTCCGAGCGGTCGCGCAGCGCCTCGTAGGCCTCGGCGCGCCGCACCGTCGGCAGTCCGCCGCCGGGGCCGGCCGGGGCCGGCTCGCGGACCAGCGCCTGCTCGCCGAGGTTGGGGAACTCGCTGACGCCGGTGACCGGTTCGCGCCGCTTGGCGAGCCGGACCGAGCGCTCGGCCCAGGTGGCGGCGATCCGCTCCTCGACCAGGCCGGACTCCAGCGCGGCGCGCAGGCCGCCGGCCCGCTCGATCTCCTGGAACCACGCCCAGGCGGCGTGGGCGAGTTCGTCGGTCAGCCGCTCCACGTACCAGGAGCCGCCGGCCGGGTCGACGACCCGGGCCAGGTGCGACTCCTCCAGCAGGATCGCCTGGGTGTTGCGGGCGATCCGGCGGGCGAAGGCGTCCGGCAGGCCGACGGCCGTGTCGAACGGCAGCACGGTCACCGCGTCGGCCCCGCCGACCCCGGCGGCCAGGCAGGCGATGGTGGTGCGGAGCATGTTCACCCACGGGTCGCGGGCGGTCATCATCACGTCGGAGGTGACGGCGTGCTGGCGCTGCGCCGAGGCGGCCGGGGTGGCGCCGGAGGCCTCGGCCACCCGGGCCCAGAGCCGGCGCGCGGCGCGGAGCTTGGCGATCGTCAGGAACTGGTCGGCGTCCGCCGCGTAGCGGAACTCCAGCTGGCCGAGCGCGGCGTCCACGGAGAGGCCGGCGGCGGTGAGCGTGCGCAGGTAGGCGACGCCGGTGGCCACCGAGACGCCCAGCTCCTGGGCGGGCGAGGCGCCGGCCCCGTGGTACGGCAGGGCGTCGACGGCCAGCGCGCGGATGCCGGGGAAGCCCTCGGCGCAGCGGGTGGCGAGCGCGGCGGCCTCGGCGAGCAGGGCGTCGGTGCGCGCGGCGTCGCCGGTGCGGGCCTGGAGGCCGAGCGGGTCGGCACCCAGGGTGGCGACGGCGGAGCCGGGGGAGACCTCGCGCTCCCGGTACAGCGCGAACAACTGCTCGGCGGCGGCGGGGAACTCGGCCCCCGCGTCGAGGACCACGCCGGCCAGGTCGAGGTAGACGCCGGTGAGCGCCTCGCCCAGCGCGGTGACCGGCAGCCCCGCCCCGCCGAGCTCCAGCCAGAGCGAACCGCCGCCGTGCTCCAGGTCGGCCAGCGCGGCCTGGTTGGTGCGGCGCGGATCGGGGTCGCTGTGCCGCTGGCGGACGTCCCAGCCCGAGACCGAGGCGCCCTGCGGCCGGGCGCCGCGCACGAACGGCGGGAAGCCGGGGAGTCCGGGGTCGGCCGGGGCGTCCTCGGCGGTGTACAGCGGGCGGGCGCGCAGCCCGTCCTGGAGCGCGGTACCGAGCGCGTGCTCGGCCGCGGCGCCGTCCTCGGGCTGCGCCCCCGCCTTGCGGAGCACACCCTCGACGAGGGTCTGCCACTGCTCGCGGTGGGCGGCCGGGAACTCGGCGGCCAGGGGAAGCCCTTCGGGCGGGACCGTCATGCCCCGCAGGTTAGCGCCCGTGCGCGGGGGCGCAGGAGAGGCGAAGGGTGTGACCTTGCCCTCTCTGTGCACTCTGTTGCACTACCGGTGCCGCCGGGGGCGCGCGAGGGGGGTGCGGGAGGTGGTGCGGGCCGGGTGGTGAGTGGGCGGCATGTGGGCGGGTCGGGGGCTGTGTGCGGGCGGCTTGCGCAGGCCCGGCGGTCATCTACTAAGTTACTTGGTAGAACGTGGGTGGAGGGCGTCGCACCCCCGGCGCGCCGGCCTGCCCGTTCACCCGCCCGAGTTCGCCCCGTTGGGTCCGTTCAGTCCGTTCAGTCCGTTTGCCCCGTTCGCGCCGTTCGGTCCTTTCGGTCCGATCCTCACCCCTTCTCGCCGCCAGGAGACCGCCACCATGGGAAAGCGCCGTAAGCCCAGCCCGCCCGGCCGGGCCCGTCTGGCGGTCCTCACGACCGCGATGGCCGGTGGCGTCGTGCTCACCGCAGGACCCGCCCAGGCCGAGCCGGCACCGGGCCTCGCCGCCGTGAAGGAGGAGGTCGACCGGCTCAACGAGGAGGCCGAGCAGTCGATCGAGCGCTACAACGGCTTCCAGGAGAAGCAGCAGAAGCTCCAGGGCGAGGCGGGCCGGATCCAGGAGAAGGTGGCCCGGGGCCAGGACGCGATGAACGAGCTGCGCACCCAGCTCGGCGGCATCGCGGCCGAGCAGTACCGCAACGGCGGCATCGACCCGTCCGTCCAGCTGATGCTCGACTCCGACCCCGGCATCTACCTGGCCCGGGCCGCCGCCCAGAACCAGGTCGTCGACTCGCAGGCGGCCCTGCTGCGCCAGGCCCTGGCCGAGCAGCGCCGGCTCGACCAGGACCGCGCCGAGGCCACCGCCACCCTCGCCCAGCTCGACGGGGCGGCCGTCGCGCTCGCGGGCGAGAAGAAGGCGGTCCAGGAGAAGCTGGCCAAGGCCCAGGCGCTGCTCAACAAGCTGAGTGCCGCCGACCGGGCCAAGGTCAACGCCCAGGAGGCCGCCGCCACCCGGGCCTCGCGCTCCGCCGCCGAGCGGCCGGCTTACCCGGGACCCGCCACCGGGCGGGCCGCCGCCGTCGTGCAGTTCGCGTACTCCCAGCTCGGCAAGCCGTACGTCTGGGGCGCCACCGGCCCGTCCGGCTACGACTGCTCCGGCCTCACCGGCGCCGCCTACCGCGCGGCCGGGGTCCAGCTGCCGCGCGTCTCCCAGGCCCAGTGGAACGCCGGCGCCCGCATCGCCCGCGCCGACCTGCAGCCGGGCGACCTGGTCTTCTTCTACGGCGACCTGCACCACGTCGGCCTCTACATCGGCGACGGGAAGATGATCCACGCCCCGCGCACGGGGAAGAACGTGGAGGTCCTCCCGATCGACGCCATGCCCTACGTCGGCGCCGTTCGGCCGTGACCGGTGCAGTCCGGCCGTGAGCGGCGCCGTCCGGCCGTGACCGGTGCAGTCCGGCCGTGACCGGTGCAGTCCGGCCGTGACCGGCACAGCGGCCGGGCGGAGGCACCGCCGCTGTCAGTCGACGATCAGCAGACTGGCGCCGTTCGGCGCGCTGGAGCGGTGGGCCTCCGCGTCGTCGGCCACCTGGTAGCTGCCGCCCCGCCCGGTGACCACGACGCGGCCGTCGTCGAGGGTGGTGACGAGCTCGCCCTCCAGGACGAACAGCACGTGGCCCTTGCGGCACCAGTGGTCCGCGACGTAGCCGGGGCTGTAGTCCACCCGGCGGACCCGGACCTCGCCGAACTGCTGCACGCGGCTGGTCACTTCCCCGCTCTCGCCCGGCTTGCGGTCCTCGTCGACCTGGTTCCAGTCGGTGGCGGTGAAGGGGAAACCGGTGAGATTCATGCGGTCACCCTAGTCACACCGGACGCGGCCGGGCCCTCCCGGTGTCACGGGTGCGGGGCGCAGGCCAGCAGGTAGGGGAGCAGCGGGGCGGCGAGGGCGGCCAGCCGGTAGGCGGGGGCCGGGGGCGCGGGGGTCCGGGCGAGGCGCTGGACGCGGGCGAGCACGCCGGTGGACGCGGCGGCGAGGCCGGCCGGTCCGGCCCCGGTCCCGGCGGTGGCCAGGGCGTAGAGCGCGCCCGCGAGTTCGCCGGGGGTGACCCGGGCGAGCGCGGCGTCGTCGGCCGCCATCTCCAGCAGCAGCGCCACCTCCGCCCGCCCGAGCCGGGCCAGCGGGAGCCGGCCGAGGAGGAGCGCGAAGGTGTCGGCGGCGAGCAGGACCAGGTGGTGGCGCCCGCGCAGGTGCCCGTACTCGTGGGCGACGGCCGCGGCGAGCCGGCGCTCGTCCAGCAGGTCGACGGCGCCCCGGGTGGCCACCACCCGGGCCCGGCGGCCGGGCAGGCAGTAGACGGCGGGCCGCGGGTCCTCCAGGACGAGCAGCCGACGCCCCCGGTCCCGGGTGGCCACCAGGTCGAGCGTCTCCCGGTGCCGCCGCCGGGCCCGGGCGGCCCGCGTGGCGAGCACGGCGGCGACCGCCGCGACCGCGCCGCCGGCCGCGGCCGGGGCCCACCAGTCGTGGGCGTGCGGCGCGACGGCCGGTTCCAGGTGCGGGAGCAGGCCGACGAGCCCGGCCGGTTCGTGTCCGAGCGGCGCCACCAGGTGGTGCGCGGCCAGCAGCAGTCCGGTGCCGAAGGAGGCCATCAGCGCGAGCCAGACGGTCGCGCCGAGGGCCGGCCGGGCCTGGAGCCGCGGCGAGCCGGCCAGCCGCCGCGGGAGCAGGACGCCGACCAGGAGCAGGTGGAGCGCGAGCAGGGCCAGGGTCACCGGTCGCCGTCCCGCGCCTTCACCTGCTCCAGGGCGGCGAGCAGGGCGGTCGCCTCGTCGCCGCTGATCCGGTCGACGAAGTGCAGCAGGGCCCCGGCGCGGTCCGGGCTGGTCTCCAGGGCCTGGTGCATCAGCTGCGCGGTGTACGACTCCCGGGTGCAGGTGGGCTCGTAGACCCAGGCCCGGCCGACCTTGGTCCGCCGCAGCCAGTCCTTGGTGTGCAGGATGTCGGCGACGGTGTTGACGGTGGTGTAGGCGACCGGGCGCTGCCGCTGCAGGTCGTCGACGACCTCGCGCACGGTGGCCGGGCGGCCCCAGGACCAGAGCCGGTCCATGATCTCGGCCTCCAGATCGCCCAGTCCGCGCAGCACCCGTCCGCTCCTCCGCCGTCCCGCCCCCGGGCGGTCCTGCCCCTGGTGGCCCTGCTCCGGTGCCCTGTCCCGGGTCTCCTGTCCCTGTGCCCGGCGCCCGCCCATCGTACGGCCGGGCCCGGCCGCGGGGCGGGCCGGCGCTCAGCGGCGCATCCGCCGGAGCAGGTCGGTGGCCGCCGCGGGCCAGTGCGGGTGCTCGAAGCCGAACCCGGCCGCCAGCAGCCGCCCCGGGGCCACCGCCCGGCTCTTCAGCAGCAGTTCGGTGTCCGAGCGGAGCGCGAACGCGCCCAGTTCGGCCATCCAGCGGGTGGCCGGGAGCCCCACCGGGATGCCCTTGGCCCGCCGGATCGTCCGCATGAACACCCGCTGCGGCACCGGCGTCGGCGCGGCGAGGTTGACCGGTCCGGCGATGTCCTCCCGGTCGAGCAGGAAGCGCACCGAGCGGACCAGGTCCCGGTCGTGGATCCACGACAGGTACTGGGCGCCGCCGTCGACCGACCCGCCCAGGCCGGTCCTGGCCAGCCGCAGCAGCTGGTCGAAGGCGCCGCCCGCCTCCGGGCTCATCACCATGGCGCAGCGCAGCGCGACCCGCCGGGTGTGCGGGGTGGCCGCCTCGGTCTGCTCGCGCTCCCAGGCGCGGGCGATCCGCACGCTGCGCTCCCAGTACGCGGGGACGCCGGGCTCCTCGCCGCCGATGACACCGGTGTCCTCGTCGTGCGGGGTGCCGTAGGTGTGGGAGTAGATGGTGGCGGTGCTCATCTGCAGCCAGACCCGGGGCGGGCGGCGGGCACCCGCGATCGCGCGGCCGACGGCCCGGGTGGAGTGCACCCGGGAGTCCATCATGTCGCGCAGGTTCTCCTCGGTGTAGCGGCAGTCGACGCTGCGCCCGGCGAGGTTGACGACGGCGTCGGCGCCGTCGATCGCGGCGGTCCAGCGGCCCAGCGAGCGGCCGTCCCAGAAGATCTCCTGGTCGCGCCGGGGCCGGCGGGTCAGCACCAGGACCTCGTGGCCGTCGGCGGTGAGCGCCCGGTCCAGGATGCGCCCGATATGGCCGGTCCCGCCGGGTATGACGATCCTCATCTCGGATCCCCCCTTTGAACGATTGGTCGTGCGCACCCTAGCGGTCGACCTGAACGTGTTCAAAATGCCGGTGTCGCCAGGACATGGCCGGAAATGTGTCCGAATCCGTGGAACCACCACCGCTGTTCACCCGACTGGTGGTCCGGATCCGATCGTCTGCTCGCCCAAGCTCGCCCAAGGAGTGCTCGCGCATGTGCGGAATCACCGGCTGGGTGTCCTTCCACCAGGACGTCCGCCACAGCGCCCCCGTCATCGAGGCGATGACCGCCACCATGACCCTGCGCGGCCCCGATGCCGGCGGTGTCTGGCTCGGCCGCCACGCCGCCCTCGGCCACCGCCGCCTCGCCGTCATCGACATCGACGGCGGCGCCCAGCCCATGCCCGACCGCCGGGACGAGCCCGGCGTCGTCCTCACCTACAGCGGCGAGGTCTACAACCACCACCAGCTGCGCGCCGAACTCCGCGCCAAGGGCCACCGCTTCGAGACCCGCAGCGACACCGAGGTGGTGCTCCGCGCCTACCAGGAGTGGGGCGACGCCCTCGTCGAGCGGCTGGAGGGCATGTACGCCTTCGCCGTCTGGGACGAGCGCGAGCAGCGCCTGCTGCTGGTCCGCGACCGGCTCGGCGTCAAGCCGCTGTTCTGGGCCGAGATCGACGGCGGCCTCGCCTTCGGCTCCGAGCCCAAGGCGCTCTTCGCCCACCCGGAGATCACCCCCACGGTGGACGCCGACGGCCTGCGCGAGGCCTACAGCCTGCTCTTCAACACCGGCCCCACGGTCTGGGCCGGCGTCCGCGAGGTCCACCCCGGCGCCCTGCTCGTGCTCGACCGCGCCGGGATCCGCGAGACCCGCTACTGGGAGCTCACCGCCCGCCCCCACACCGACGGCCTGGACGCCACCAAGGAGCGGATCGGCGAGCTCGTCAACCGCGCCGCCCGCGCCCAGCTGGAGGCCGACGTCCCGCTCTGCAGCCTGCTCTCCGGCGGCCTGGACTCGACCATCGTCACCGCCCTGGTCGCCGACGAACTGCGCCTCCAGGAGGGCCCGCAGGCCAAGCTGCGCTCCTACGCGGTCGACTACAGCGACCAGGCCGAGCAGTTCACCGGCGACGTGCTGCGCACCGGCCACGACACCCCGTTCGCCGCCGAGGCCGGCGCGTTCATCGGCAGCGACCACTCCACCGTGGTGCTCGACCCGCGCACCCTGCTGGACCTGGAGCACCGCCGCGCCGTCGTCGTCTCCCGGGACTCGCCGATCGGCGTCGGCGACATGGACACCTCGCTCTACCTGCTGTTCGGCGAGATCCGCAAGCACTCCACGGTCGCGCTCTCCGGCGAGGCGGCCGACGAGGTGTTCGGCGGCTACCCGTGGTTCCACAACCCCAAGGCGCTCGCCGCGCAGACCTTCCCCTGGCTGCTGGTCACCGGGGACGAGGCGGCCATGCCGATCAACCCGGACCTCGCCGCCCACCTGCGGATCGCCGAGTTCCGCGACGACACCTACCGCAGCGCGCTGGCCGCCGTCCCGCACGCGGACGGCGAGAGCCCCGAGGAGCACCGCCAGCGCGAGATGCAGCACCTGTCGATGACCCGCTGGCTGCGCCAGCTGCTGCACCGCAAGGACCGCCTCTCGATGGCCCAGGGCCTGGAGGTGCGGGTGCCGTACTGCGACCACCGGCTGGTCGAGTACGCGTTCAACACCCCCTGGGCGATGAAGAGCTACGACGGCCGGGAGAAGAGCCTGCTGCGCGCGGCCGGCCAGGGCATCGCCCCGGACTCGGTGCTGTGGCGGCCCAAGAACCACTACCCGGCGACCCACCACGCCGACTACAACGGCGGGCTGCAGCGGCTCGCCCGCGAGGCGCTGGACGCGCCGCACGTGCGCGACATCGCCGACGAGACGGTGATCAAGGCCAGCCTGGACACGCCGGCCGACCAGCTGGAGTGGGGCCACCGGCTCCGGCTGGAGCGGGTCGTCGACCTCGCGCTCTGGCTGGACCACCACCGCCCTGCCCTCGCGGTCTGACGGACCCTCCGCACCGACCGGCCCGGTGGGGCCCGACACACGCGTGTCGGGCCCCACCGGGCCGTCCCGGTTAGGCTGCCGGGAGGCGAGGGCGAGCGGCAGGAGGGCCAGGATGCGCGACCCCCGGCACGGACCGCTGGTGGCGATGCTGCTGGTGCTCACCGTGGTCACCGGACTGGTCGACGCCGTGAGCTACCTCGCCCTCGGGCACGTCTTCGTCGCCAATATGACCGGCAATGTGATCTTCCTCGGCTTCGCCCTGGCCGGCGCGCCCGGCCTCTCCGCGCGGGCCTCGCTGGCCGCCCTCGCCGCCTTCCTGGCCGGCGCGCTCGCGGGCGGGCACCTCGCCCGGCGCCGCCCCGCCCACCGCGGGCGGCTGCTGGTCCTCACGGTGGCGGTCCAGTCGGCGCTGTTCGCCGTCTGCGCCGTCCTCAGCGCGGCCCTCGGCCACACCGCCGAACCGGTCCGCTACACCCTGATCTGTGTCCTGGGCGGTGCGATGGGCCTGCAGAACGCGGTGGTCCGCGCGCTCAAGGTGCCGGACCTGACCACCACCGTGCTGACGATGACCCTCACCGCCCTGGCCGCCGAACGCGCCGGCCCCCGCCGCCTGGCCTCGGCCGCCTGGATGTTCGCGGGCGCCCTGCTCGGCGCCGTGCTCGTCCTGCACGCCGCCGTCCCGGTCGCCCTCGCCGCCGCCCTCGCCCTCCTCCTCACCGTCGCCGCCCTCACCCACCACGCCTCCGGCCACCCCGCCGCCCCCTGGACCCGGCCCGATCCGGCCGGCTGACCGGCTGTCGGCGGGTGCGGCCCCGCCCCGCCCCGGCTCAGGGGCGGGTGGCGAGGAAGGCGTCGAACTCGGTGCCGCCGTACCAGTGGGTGGTGCGGCCCTGCGGGGTCATGCCGAGGCGGCGGCAGACCGCGGCGGAGCGGTCGTTGCCGGGGCGGACCATGGCGTGGATCTCGGTGAGGCCGTCGGCGAAGCCCTTGGCGAGGGCGGCGGTGGCGGCCTCGGTGGCGAAGCCGTGGCCCCAGGAGTCGGGGTGCAGGTGCCAGCCGACCTCGATCTCGCCGTCGCCGGTGCCGTCCGGGTCCGTCAGCGGGATCAGGATCACCGAGCCGACCACCACACCGGTGTCCTTGCGCTCCAGGGCCCAGATCCCGTAGCGGGGGTCGGCCGAGCGCTGCCGCCAGCGGTCGATCATGGCCGGCGCCTCGGCGGGCGACTCCAGGGCCTTCGGGGTGGCGCCCAACCACCGGGCGACCTCCCAACGGGAGTAGGTGTCGAACGCGCGCTCGACGTCGCTGTGCTGCCAGAGGCGGGCGGTCAGCCGTTCGGTACTGAACAAGGGTGTCTCCACAGGGTGGTCGGGGGTTCTCGTGCCGTTCAGTCGTCCTGCGGCTGGCTGGCGCGGCCGGACCAGCGGGGCTCCCAGTGGGCCCAGGAGCGTTCCCAGTCGCGGGCGGCCCGCCGGTCGAGGGCGCGCAGCCGCAGGGCGAGCAGGCCGCCGATCAGGGCGGCCAGGGTGGCCGTGGCGGCCAGGCCGGTGCAGACCACCCCGACGGCCAGGCCGACCGCGGTGGCCGGGGGAGTGGCGGGCCGCCCGTCGCCGTCGACCCAGAGGGTGACGGTGGATCCGGTGGCGGCGCTGCGCGGGGCCTCGACGGTGCCGGTGCGGGCCAGGCCGTCGGGGGAGGTCCAGGAGACCGAGGTGTCGACCCGCTTCTCGTAGCCGCCGCTCCACCGGCCGGCGCCGGTGTCCTCGGCACGGAGCCGGCCGAGGACGAGCGCCTCGGTGCGGTGCAGTCGGCCGCGTTCGGCCTCGGCGGCGCGCCCGGCGGTGCGGTGGCCGAGGACGGCGGCGGCGGCGATCCCGGCCAGGCCGAGGACCAGGGCGAGGCCGGCGGCGAGCCAGGCGCGGCTGCGGGCGCGGTCCACCGGACGGGCGAGGGGTTCGCGGGCCCGGACGGTGCGTCGGCGGCCGAGGGCGCGGCGCAGCGCGCGGCCGGCCCGCCGGGGCGGCGGCACGGTGCGGGCCGGGCGGGGTGTCCTGGACACGATGCGTGCTCCTCACGGCGGTTGGCGTGCGTGGGCCCCGTCGACTCCAATTTCCCCCGGCACCGCCCCCGGGCACAAGAGTCGGTCACCAGGCCGGGGCGAGGGACTCCCGGTCCCCGACCGGGTGCCGGGACCGGGACGTTCGGCCCTCGGCGGGCCGGGGGTCGAAGGGGCAGGCTGGCACCGGCCGCGCCCCCCGTGCCGGGGGCGCGGTGGTCCGGCCCGCTGTGGGGGCTCGCCGGGCCGCCGTGCAGGGCGGGGGACGGGTTTTGGGGCCGTCCCCCGCCTGCGGTGTTCCAGGCCCCAGGATCGGCCCGCCCGGTCGGGCGACACGGTGTTTTCGCAGGTCATAGCCGTATTCTCGCGAGCTATACACTCGGTGTATATCCCTGGTGTATGTTCTTCCTATGAGTGTTCCCCTCACCCTTCTCGGGCTGCTGGAGCGCGAGCCGAGCCACGGCTACGACCTCAAGCGCGACTACGACGCCTTCTTCGGGCGCGGCAAGCCCCTGCCGTACGGTCAGGTCTATTCCACGCTCGGCCGCCTGGCCCGGGACGGCAAAGTCGTCGCCGGCGAGGCCGAGCCCGGCGACGGGCCCGAACGCAAGCGCTACGTCATCACCGAGGCCGGGGTGACCGAGTTCGAGCACTGGCTCGCCGAGCCCGTCGCCCCCGAACCCACCCTCCAGTCGGTGCTGTTCACCAAGGTCGTGCTCGCCCTGCTGCTCGGCCGCGACGCCGAGGCGTACCTCGACACCCAGCGCGCCGCCCACCTGTGCCGGATGCGCGAGCTGACCGAACTGCGCCGCACCGGCCCGCTGGTCGACGCCCTGCTCGCCGACCACGGCCTCTTCCACCTGGAAGCGGACCTCCGCTGGATCGACCTGACCACTGCCCGCCTGGACGCCCTCGCCGCGGAGGTACGCGCATGAGCCCCCTGATAGAAGCCCGCGACGTCGAACTCGCCTTCGGCGAGACCCCGGCCCTGCGCGGCGCCAGCCTGGCCGCCGAGGCCGGGGAGGTGCTCGCCGTGATGGGCGCCAGCGGCTCCGGCAAGTCCACCCTGCTGCACTGCCTGGCCGGAATCCTCGTCCCCGACGCGGGCGAGGTGCACTTCGACGGACAGCGGATCGACCGGCTGGACGAGAACCGGCGCAGCGCCCTGCGCCGGGACGCCTTCGGCTTCGTGTTCCAGTTCGGCCAGCTCGTCCCGGAACTGACGGCCGAGGAGAACATCGCCCTGCCGCTGCTGCTCGGCGGCGTCCGGCGGGCCGCCGCCCTCGCCGAGGCCCGCCCCTGGTTCGCCCGGCTCGGCCTCGACGGCCTGGGGAGCCGCCGCTCCGGCGAACTCTCCGGCGGCCAGGCCCAGCGGGTCGCGCTCGCCCGCGGCCTGGTCACCCGCCCCCGGGTGCTGTTCGCCGACGAGCCGACCGGCGCGCTGGACTCGCTCACCGGCGAGCAGGTCATGGAGCTGATGGTCGGCGCCGCCCGCGAACAGGGCACCACCGTCGTCCTGGTCACCCACGAGCCCCGGGTCGCCGCCTACGCCGACCGCGAGGCCGTGGTCCGGGACGGCCGGGCCCGGCTGCTCTCCACCGGGTACGCGCCGGGTGTCGCGGAGCGGGTCGCCCCGTGATCACCTTCGCGCTGCGCCTCGCCGTCAGCGGCGGCCGTCAGGCCGTCGCCCGGCTGCTCACGATCACCGCCGCCACCGCCGTCGGCGTCGGCCTGCTGCTCTCCACGCTCGCCGCCGTGAACGCCGTCGGGGCCGCCAACGACCGGATGCTCTGGTCCAACAGCGGCGCCAAGAGCCGCACCGAGACGGCGAACGTCGATCCGCTCTGGTGGCGCGACCACGGCCCCGAGTTCTACGACGGCAAGCGGCTGCTGTACATCGAGGTCGCCGCCACCGGTCCGACCTCGCCCGTCCCGCCGGGCATGGCGAAGCTCCCCGCGACGGGCGAGTACTACGCCTCGCCCGCCCTCGCGAAACTGATTCGCGAGACACCGGCCGACCACCTGGCCGACCGCTTCCCGGGCCGGCTCGTCGGAGAGATCGGCAAGGCCGCGCTCGCCTCCCCGGACTCCCTGGTCCTGGTCGAGGGCCAGGACCGGACCGCCCTCGCGGCCCGCCCCGGCGCCCGCCCGATCACCACCATCGCCGACCGGCTCCCGGACTGCCAGGCCGACTGCCCGGGGGGCGGCGTGCGCGGCGACGCCATGACACTGATCCTCTCCGTGGTCGCCGGGGCGCTGCTGTTCCCCGTGGTGATCTTCATCGGCACGGCCACCCGGCTCTCCGCCGCCACCCGGGAGCAGCGCTACGCCGCGATGCGCCTGGTCGGGGCGACACCCCGGCAGATCACCGCGATCGCGGCCGTCGAGTCCACCCTGGCCGCCGTGGCCGGCACCGTCCTCGGCTTCGTGGTGTTCCTGCTGCTGCGACCGCTGGTGGCGACCGTCCCGTTCACCGGGGAGCGCTTCTTCACCGAGGACCTCACCCTCACCGCCGTCCAGTGCGCGGCCGTGCTGCTCGGCGTCCCGCTCGCCGCCGCCGTGGCCGCCCGGCTCGCCCTGCGCCGGGTCACCGTCTCCCCGCTCGGCGTCAGCCGCCGGGCCACCCCGAAGCCGCCGTCCGTCTGGCGGGTGGCGCCGCTGCTGGCGGGGCTCGCCGAACTCGCCTGGTTCGTCGGCCGCCGCCCGCAGACCACCAACGGCCAGACCGCCGCCTACCTGACCGGCTTCCTGGTGGTCATGTTCGGCCTGGTGGTCGCCGGCCCCTGGCTGACCATGGCCGTGGCCCGGCTGGTCGCCGCCCGGACCAGCCGCCCGGCCACCCTGATCGCCGTGCGCCGGCTCGCCGACGACCCCAAGGCCGGGTTCCGCTCGGTGGCCGGCCTGATCCTGGCCCTGTTCGTCACCACCGCGACGGTCGCCATCATCGGCACCATCGACCTCAACCGCGGCGAGCTCAGCGGAGACCCGCAGACCCGGGTCGCGGTGGAGCACGGTGTCATGGCCGGCGAGCCGCCGATGACCGATGCCCTCCCGGAGCGGGTCCTCGCCGACCTGCGGGCCGTGCCCGGCTTCCAGGGCCTCGCCGTCGCCCACGCCAACCCGGACGGCCTGGCGCACGATCCGGACGCCCCGCCCGACTGGCCCGAGGCCTCCCTGGTGTCCTGCGCCGACCTCGCCCAGACCCCGGCGGTCGGCCACTGCGCCCCCGGCGCCGCCGTCGCCGCCGTCGAGCCGTTCGGCTTCCTGAGCCTGACCTCGCAGGCCGCGAAGGAATGGCCGACCGCGCCGATCACCGCCGAGGCCGTCGACCGGCTGCCCGTGGTGTCGCTCTACGTGACGACGGACGGGACGACCGCCGCCAAGGAGCGCGTCCGCACCCTGCTCAGCCGGGCTTTCCCGGACCAGCACGCCCGGATGGTCCAGGACTGGGGCTCCGCCCAGCAGAAGGAACTCGCCGGCTGGCGGCAGCTGGCCGACGTGGTGCTGCTCACCACCCTGCCGATCGCCGGCTGCAGCCTGGCGGTCAGTGTGGTCGCGGGCCTGTCCGACCGGCGCCGGCCGTTCGCGATGCTCCGGCTCACCGGGGCGCCGCTGCGGATGCTGCGGGTGGTGATCGGCCTGGAGAGCGCGCTGCCGCTGCTGGTGGTGTCGGCCATCGCGATCGGGACGGGCTTCGGCGCGGCCGCGATGTTCCTCAAGTCGCAGATGGACTACGACCTGGTTTCGCCCGGCGCGGTGTTCTTCGGCCTGGTGCTGCTCGGGCTGGCGTCCTCGCTCGGGATCATCGCCTCCACGCTGCCGCTGCTGAAGCGGATCACCGGACCGGAGGCGGCCCGCAACGGCTGAGGCCCGGCCTCGCCGGACATGCGTGGAGCCGGCCGGACGTGCGTGAACCCCGTGCAGGACAAGCGCGAACCCCGCCCCCCTCGAACCGGGGGAGCGGGGTCCACGCGCGTGCGGACCGGCGACGGCTCAGCGGAGGACGGGGTAGGCGTGCGTCCCCGGCCGGGGCGCGAACCCCAGCTCCGCCCGCCAGGCGCCCAGCACCAGCCCGGACGGGTAGAACATCGGCTCCGGCAGCGCGTCCAGCGGCGGCCGCTCCCAGCCGCCGCAGGAGTGCGGCTCGGTGACCACCGCGGCCGCCAGGCTCGGCGGGGCGAGCACCGCGGCGGTGAGCCGGGGGCGGCCCAGTTCGTGGTCGAGCAGCACCGCGAGCACCCGCATCTCCTCGGCGGGCAGCACGATCCCGGTCTCCTCGGCGAGCTCGCGCGCGGCCGTCCGCTCGAAGGACTCGCCGGGGTCGACCTTGCCGCCGGGCAGGCTCCAGGTCGGCGGCTCGCCGGCCGTGGTGCGGCGGCCGATCAGCACCCGGCCGTCCCCGGTGGGCACGATCACTCCGGCGCCGAGCAGCGGTGCGTGGGTCACGTCGGTTCCTCCGAACGGGGTGACGGGTTGACGGGACGGCGTGACGGCGGGACGGCGTGACGGCGTGACGGCGGGACGGGGTGGCAGGACGGCGCGGGGACGCGACGTCCTGCCGGACGGCTACCAGGCGGCGCGCTCGAAGTCCTTGAGGAAGCACCCGAAGAGGTCCTCGCCCTGCTCGCCGCGCACGATCGGGTCGTAGACCCGGGCCGCGCCGTCGACCAGGTCGAGCGGAGCGTGGAAGCCCTCGTCGGCGAGGCGCATCTTGTCCGGGTGCGGGCGCTCGTCGGTGATCCAGCCGGTGTCGACGGCGGTCATCAGGATGCCGTCGGTCTGGAACATCTCCACCGCGCTGGTGCGGGTGAGCATGTTGAGCGCGGCCTTGGCCATGTTGGTGTGCGGGTGGCCGGCGCCCTTGTAGCCGCGGGAGAAGACGCCCTCCATGGCGGACACGTTGACCACGTACTTGCGGCGGGACGCCGAGGCGGCCATCGCCGGGCGGAGCCGGCTGATCAGGATGAACGGCGCGGTGGAGTTGCAGAGCTGGACCTCCAGCAGCTCCACCGGGCCGACCTCGTTGACGGTCTGCACCCAGCTGTTGGTGTCCGCGAGGTCCGGGACCAGGCCGCCGGCGTCGATCGCCGTCCCGGCCCGGATCCGCTCCGGCGTCGCCGAACCGGTGACCAGGGCGAGCGAGGTGACGTCCTCGGCGGAGATCCGCTCGGCGCTGTCCGAGGCCTGGTGCGGCAGCGCGGGCAGGTCGACGCTGCCGCTGTTGAAGCGGCCGATGGTGGTCGACTGCGGCAGCTCGCCGGCCGGCAGCGGCGCCGACTCGGCGGCGACCAGCTCCCGGTAGGACTCCGGCGGGCGGCGCACGGTCTGCGCGGCGTTGTTGATCAGGATGTCCAGCGGGCCGTCCGCCGCGACCTCGTCGGCCAGCGCCATCACCTGGGCCGGGTCGCGCAGGTCGATGCCGACGATCTTCAGCCGGTGCAGCCACTCGGCGCTGTCCGGCATCGCGGTGAAGCGGCGGATCGCGTCGTTGGGGAAGCGGGTGGTGATGGTGGTGTGCGCGCCGTCGCGCAGCAGCATCAGCGCGATGTACATACCGATCTTGGCGCGGCCGCCGGTCAGCAGCGCGCGCTTTCCGGTCAGGTCGGCGCGGGCGTCGCGCCGGGCCCGGTTCTTGGTCGCACAGCCCTGGCAGAGGTTGTGGTAGAACGCGTCGACCTCGATGTAGCGCTGCTTGCAGATGTAGCAGGAGCGGGGGCGCTCCAGGATCCCGGCGATCTCGGTGGTGGTGACGGTGGTCAGGCCGAAGGCGCCGGCCGTCTCGTCGTCGATCCGGCTCGGGGCGCCGGTCGCGGTGCGCGCGGTGACCTCGCGGTCGTTGGCGGTCTTGCGGGCCCGGGTCTCCTGGCGGCGGCGCTGCTTGAGCGTGCGGAATATGCCGCCGACGGCCTGGCGGACGGTGATCGCGTCCGGGTGGTCGACGTGCAGCTCGTCCAGCTCGGCCAGCACCTCCAGGCAGAGCCGGAGCCGCTCGGGGTCGAGGCCGGGGCCGTAGTCGATCTCCTCGATGTCCTCTTCGCCCCGCTGCTGTCCGCTGTCCACGCCCGCTGCTGCCGTCGATCCCGCCGCCATGCCTCTGCCGTTCCCGCTCGCCTCGCCGATCACGGCGTCCGCCGCGTCTACCGCGTGAATGCTACGGGAGCGGCCCCGGCCGGGGCGAAAGCCCGGGATTTGGATGATCCTCCATATCTACGCGCGGAGCTTTGATCATGGCTTGTACGCAGACCCAGCAAACAGCGGCCAGCTGGCGTTTGTCCTACCGGTACCGGAGAATCGAACGTTGGGTGCAGGGGCGCCCGAGTGCGCCCTGCGGCCGTGCCGCACCCGCACCCGAGGTGTAATTTCTCCCAGCCAGAGAGCCCCGTTTCATGCGCTTCCTGAACGACCTCATGCCCTCGTACGACCTCACGTACGACGACGTCTTCATGGTCCCCAGCCGATCCGCCGTGGGCTCCCGCCAGGCTGTCGACCTCTCCTCCAACGACGGCACCGGCACCACCATCCCGCTGGTCGTGGCCAACATGACCGCCATAGCCGGCCGTCGGATGGCCGAGACCGTCGCCCGCCGCGGCGGCCTGGTCGCCATCCCGCAGGACATCCCGACCGAGGTCATCGCCGAGGTCGTCGGCTGGGTCAAGCAGCGCCACCTGGTGCACGACACCGCCATCACCCTCGACCCCGGCGCCACCGTCGCCGAGGCGCTCTCGCTGCTGCCCAAGCGCGCCCACGGCGCGCTGGTCGTGGTCGAGGACGGCCGCCCCGTCGGCGTCGTCACCGACTCCGACTGCCAGGGCGTCGACCGCTTCACCTCGCTCGCCGAGGTGATGTCCCGCGACCTGCTGCTGCTGGACGAGGGCATCGACCCGCGCGACGCCTTCGACAAGCTCAGCGAGGCGCACCGCAAGCTCGCCCCGGTCGTCGACCGCGACGGCCGGCTGGTCGGCCTGCTCACCCGCAAGAACGCGCTGCGCGCCACCCTCTACACCCCGGCCGTCGACGCCGCCGGCAAGCTGCGGATCGCCGCCACCGTCGGCATCAACGGCGATGTCGCCGGCAAGGCCAAGGCCCTGCTGGAGGCCGGCGCCGACACGCTGGTCGTGGACACCGCGCACGGCCACCAGGAGTCGATGATCAGCGCGCTGCGCGCCGTGCGCGGGCTGGACCCGCAGGTCCCGATCGTCGCGGGCAATGTCGTCTCGGCGGCCGGTGTGCGCGACCTGGTCGAGGCCGGCGCGGACATCCTGAAGGTCGGCGTCGGCCCGGGCGCCATGTGCACCACCCGGATGATGACCGGCGTCGGCCGCCCGCAGTTCTCCGCCGTGCTGGAGTGCGCCGCCGAGGCCCGCCGCCTGGGCAAGCACGTCTGGGCCGACGGCGGGGTGCGCCACCCGCGCGACGTCGCCATGGCGCTGGCCGCCGGCGCGTCCAATGTGATGGTCGGCTCCTGGTTCGCCGGCACCTACGAGTCGCCCGGCGACCTCCAGACCTCCGCCGACGGCCGGCAGTACAAGGAGTCCTTCGGCATGGCCTCCAAGCGGGCCGTGAGCAACCGCACCGCCCAGGACTCCTCGTACGACCGGGCCCGCAAGGCGCTGTTCGAGGAGGGCATCTCGCACTCCCGGATGTTCCTCGACCCGGCCCGCCCGGGCGTCGAGGACCTCATCGACTCCATCGTCGCGGGCGTGCGCAGCTCCTGCACCTACGCGGGCGCGGCCAGCCTGGAGGAGTTCCACGAGAAGGCCGTGGTCGGCATCCAGAGCGCGGCCGGCTACGCCGAGGGCAAGCCGCTGCACTCCAGCTGGGCCTGATCACCGCCCGGCGCGCGTTGCGTCGGTGGCCGGCCTGCTCCTCGCCACGGGGAGCAGGCCGGCCACCGGCGGTTCGGCCGTACGCAGGCCGACCGCCGGGGCCCGCAGGCCCAGCGGCAGGAGCAGCGCACGGCCGAGCAGCCCGACCGCCCCGTCCAGCGCCGTCGCGCACGCCCGCGCCGCCGACGGCCGCCCGCGCAGCCCCCAGAGCAGCCGCACCGAGCCCCAGGCCGCCTCCCGAGCGGTGCCGACCGACCACGCCCCGATCCGGTGCGTCATCGGCTCCAGCCGCTCCAGCACGTCAGGACCGGGCATCAGCTGCTCGCGCACGGCCGTCTCGGCCTCCGCCAGCAGACCGTTGATCCGGTGGTAGTCGTCCTCCAGCTGCTCCGGCTCCCGGCCGAGCCGCCGGCAGGTGTCGACGACGGCGAGCGGCAGGTCGTGCTGGATGTGGGCGTTCATCCCGGCCAGCGCGAACTGCAGCGGGTGCACCTCCGGAGCGGCGCGCAGCTCGAACAGCGGCCGCCAGCAGGCCGGTGGCCGCCGCCCCGCCGCGACCGCGTCCACCGCCAGCAGGTAGCGCCCGGCGAACAGCACGTCCAGCTCGGCCACGGCGGACGGATCGGCGAACGTGCCCAGTCCGGCCCGGACGCCCTCGGTCACCGTCAGGTACATCCGGTTGAACACCGCCACCCCGTCGGTGGGCGGAAGTCCGGCCTCGATCGCCCGCAGCCGCCGGACCACGCCGTCGACCCCCCGCGCTCCGTCCGTGCTTCCCGTGGGCACCCCGACCATCCGTCACTCTCCGATGTCGATCGTGTATTGATCGCATCATCGTGACAGCAGTCGGACGTGCCGCACCGGCGCCGCGCCTCAGCCCAGTTCGTACTCCAGGACGTACGTGTGCCGGCCCTCCTCGTCCACCTCCAGCTCGAACACCCCGGTGATCCCCGCCAGCTCGCCCGTGCCCGTGCCCGCGACCACCCGGATCGCCAACCGCTCGCCGTGGCTCCCCGGCGCCGAGTGCTGCAGCACGAACGACCCCTGCCGCCCGTCCAGCGCGCCCGTGAACCGCTCCACCGCCACGTACGCGGCCGGGCCGCCCGCGCCGTCCAGCACCGACAGCATCCGCACCACGCCCGCCCCGGTCAGCCCGCCCGTGAACTCCTTGGTGATCCGCACCCGGCCGAGCGTCGCGCCCGGCTGCTCGTCCGTCTCCTCCGGCTCGAACGCCGTCACCTCGAAGGCCCCGCTCGCCCTGCCGCCCATCGCACCGTCCCCTCGACGAAAGCCCGTGCGCCCGGTCAGGTACCGACCGCGGACCCACCCTCGCACGCCCCACTGACAACCGCCCCGGAACGGCCCGCGGTCAGAGGCAAGCGGAAAGCGGCAAGAGGCAAGCGGCAAGCGGTCGGCGGTCAGCGGTCCCAGCGGACGGCGAGCGCGGCGGCGTCGTCGGCGAGGCCGCCCGGGGAGACCCAGGAGGCGAGGTCGGGCAGGAGGGCGTCCATCAGGTCCTCCGGGGTCCCGGCCGGGAGCTCGGCGAAGCGGGCGGGGAGGGGGTAGAACTCGCCCGCCGCGTCACGGGCCTCGGAGACCCCGTCGGTGTACAGCAGCAGCAGGTCACCGGGCGACGGGTCGACCGGCTCGGCGGTGTAGCGGCCGTCGCCGAGCAGGCCGAGCAGGCCCAGCGGCGGGGCGTGCCGGGCGGGGACGAGTTCGGTGACCCGGCCGGCGCGGCGCAGCAGCGGGTGCGGATGGCCGCAGTTGACCAGCAGGGCCGCGTTGTCCCCCCGGTCCACGCCGAGCAGCACCGCGGTCACGAACCGCCCGTCGGCGGGCCGCCGGGCCAGCGCGGCGTCCAGGTGCTCGGCGAGCCGGGCGAGGTCCGGTTCGGTGCGCGCGGCCGTGCGGAAGGCGCCGAGCACGTCCGCCGCCGTCTCGACGGCCGGCAGGCCGTGGCCCTGGACGTCCCCGAGCAGGATCCGGATCCCGAACGGCGTGTCCACCACCTCGTACAGGTCCCCGCCGATCCTCGCCTCGGCGGCCGCCGCCACGTAGCGGACGGCGATCCGCAGTGGCCCGATCCGCTCGGGCGGCGGGCGCAGCAGGGCCCGCTGGGCCGCCTCGGCGACGGTCCGCACCTGGAACAGCTCGCGTTCGCGGGCGGCGATCAGCACGACGTTGGCGGTGCTGGCGAGGGTGGTGGCGGTGATGGTGATCAGCGAGGCGAGGTGGACGGAGAGCGGCAGGTGGGAGTTGAACTCCTCCAGCAGACCGGCCACGACCACGGCGGCCGCGCCGGTGGCGAGCGGCACCCGGGCCCGGCGGGTGGTGGCCCCGACCAGGACGGGCGCGGCGGCGAGCACGGGGGAGAGGGTGCTGCCGGGGCCGGTCAGCAGGTCCGTGAGGACGGCCCCGACCAGCAGCAGGAAGGCGCCGCCGAGCAGCAGCCTGGTCCGCCGCGGCAGCCGGGGCGGCGGCACGGCGTCCGGTGCCGCGGCGCCCTCGGGGCCCTCGCCGCTCGCGCTCACGCACCTGCCTCCAGGCCACTCGACGGTCCGACGACTCGACGGCGGCGCCCGCCGGGGTGCCGCCCCCTCCGTCCACTCTCCACCGCCGCCCGCCCCACCGGCATCCCGGCGCCCGTCCCACTGTCCTTCCGCTGCCCGCCGTCCCCGCCCGTCAGTCCTCCGCCCGCCGTCCGTCCGGGGGCCGGGAAGAACTAGGCTGACCGACGCGATGAGACGTAGGAGCGCGGCCCCGACCTCCCCCCTGCCGCAGCGGCAGGGGGTCGATCCGGTGCATCTGCGGCTGCCGGTGACCGGCGGGCCGTGGGAGACCGTGCGGGAGTACCTGGGGGAGCGGCTGCCCGCGGTGGCGGCGGAGCGGGTGGACGGGCTGCTGCGGGCCGGGGAGGTGGTCGGCGAGGACGGCCGGTCCGTCGGCCCGGCCGACCCGTTCCGGCCGGGCGCCCACCTGTGGTTCTACCGGGAGCTGCCGGCCGAGGTGCCGGTCCCGTTCGAGCTGGAGGTGCTGCACCGGGACGAGCACCTGGTGGTGGTCGACAAGCCGCACTTCCTGGCCACCACCCCGCGCGGGCGGCACGTGGTGGAGACGGCGCTGAGCCGGCTGCGGCACACGCTGGCCCTGCCCGCGCTGAGCCCGGCGCACCGGCTGGACCGGTTGACGGCGGGGCTGGCGATGTTCGTGGTGCGGCCGCAGGACCGGGGCGCCTACCAGTCGCTGTTCCGGGACCGGCTGGTCCGCAAGGAGTACCGGGCGGTGGCGGCCTACGACCCGGCGGTGGAGCTGCCCCGCACCGTGCGCAGCCACATCGTGAAGGAGCGCGGGGTGATCGCCGCCCAGGAGCTGGACGCGCCGCCGAACAGCGAGAGCCGGATCGCGCTGCTGGAGCGGCGCGGCGGGCTGGGCCACTACCTGCTGCGGCCGTCCACCGGGCGGACGCACCAGCTGCGGCTGCACATGAGCGGCCTGGGCCTGCCGATCCTGGGTGACCCGGTGTACCCGGTGGTGCTGCCGGAACCGGCCCCGGACGACTTCCGCCGCCCGCTGCAACTGCTCTCCGCCGCGATGGAGTTCACCGATCCGCTGACCGGCCGTCCGTGCCGCTTCGAGAGCCGCCGGACCCTGGCGGCCTGGTCGGACCCGGAGTCCTGGTAACCCGTCCGCCCGCCGCCCCGGAAGGGGTGACCGCGCCCACCATGACCCGCACCGCCGTCCCGCGGTCCCGCCGTTCTGCCGTCTGGATATGATCCACCGTCCGATCGGATGATCATCTGGAAAGAGGTCCCATGCGGCTCACCCATCTCCTCCGGCGCGGCGCAACGGTCCTGGCCGCCACCGCCCTGCTGGGCTCCGGCGCGGTCACCGCCCACGCCGACCCCGGTCTCCCCACCATCGGTTATGGCTACCCGAACAGATCCACCTCGGTGCGTTGCGTCCAGTACTACATCAACCAGCTGACGCACAGCCACATCATGGAGGACGGGCGGTTCGGCCCCGAGACCGAGCGCGCGATCAGGGGGATGCAGGAGCGGGCGGACAGGGACTGGGGCACCCACCCCCTGAAGGCCGACGGGTACTTCGGCCAGGCGACGGGCCAGGTCGTGCTGGAGCGCATCAAGCAGAACCCGTGGCTGGTCGACGACTACCAGCGGGCTTCCACCTGCGGCCACTTCGTCCCTTCGTACACGGTCGTCCTCAACTGATCAACCCTCGGCGGGCCGGGGCCCCGGACCCGGTTCCGCCGCGGACTCACCGCTCCAACAGCCCCGGCGGCAGCTCCAGTTCGAACCACACCACCTTGCCGTCCGGCGTCTGCCGGGTGCCCCACCGGTGGGCGAGCTCGTTCACCAGGTGGATGCCGCGCCCGCCCTCGTCCTCCTCGTCGGCGCGCCGCATCCGGGGCGTGCCGGCGTCCCGGTCGGCCACCTCCACGGTCAGCGTGCGGTTGCACAGCAGCCGCAGCTGGGTCGGAGACCCCGCGTGCACCAGCGCGTTGGTGATCAGTTCGCTGGTCAACAGCTCGGCCCAGTCGGCCAGCGGCGCCAGCCCCCAGTCGGTCAACGTCTCCCGGGTGAACCGGCGCGAGTGGGCCACCATCGCGTGGTCGTCGTCGAGCGGAAGGGTGGCGATCCGGTCCGAACCGGCCGGCCGGGCCTGCGCCATGATGACCGCGATGTCGTCCTCGCTGCTGCGGCCGGTGAGTTCGGAGAGCACCGCGTCGCAGGTCTGCTCCAGCGACCCGCGCCGGTCCGCGATGGTGCGGCACAGCAGCTGCAGCCCCTCGTCGATGTCGCGGCCGCGCCGTTCGACCAGGCCGTCGGTGTAGAGGGCCAGCAGACCCTCCTCCGGGAGGGTGAACCCGACGCTCTCGAACGGGACTCCGCCGACCCCGAGCGGCGCGCCGGGCGGCAGTTCGAGCAGTTGGGCGTTCCCGCCGGTGTCGGCCACCACCGGCGGCAGGTGGCCCGCGCAGGCGGCGGTGCAGCTCCGGTCGACGGGGTCGTACACGACACAGACGCAGGTGGCGAACTGGCCCTCGCCGATCGCCGTGGTGGCCTCGTCCAGCCGCTGCATCACCCGGTCCGGCGCCAGCTCCAGCGTGATCAACGTCCGGGCCACGGTGCGCAGTTGGCCCATGGTCGCGGCCGCCCTGATGCCGTGCCCCATGACGTCGCCGACCACCAGCGCGACCCGGCCGGAGGACAGCGGGACGACATCGAACCAGTCCCCGCCGACCTCGCTCACCACACTGCTCGGCAGATAGCGGTAGGCGATCTCCAGCCCCAGCGTGCGGTGGATCTCCTGCGGCAGCAGGCTGCGCTGGAGGGTGAGCGCCGTCTCCCGCTCCCGCCGGTACAGCCGGCCGTTGTCGATGGCCAGCGCGGTGCGCCCGACCAGCTCCTCTGCCAGCGCGCGGTCCGCCGGGCCGAACGACAGCGGATTGCGGGTACGGATGAACTCCGCGCCGCCCAGCACCAGTCCGCGCGCCAGCAACGGCACCATCAGGTACGAGTGCACACCCGCGTCCATACCCGGCTGAACCCGGTCCTCGGAGGCGACGATCCGGCGCAGCGCCGCCTCGTCGACCTCCGACACCAGGATGGACCGCCCGGTGCGCAGGCTCTCCGCGTACACCTTGGCCGACTGCGAGGTCTCGCCGATCGCGTCGGCCGCGTCCGACATCAGCCCGTCGGCGTCCAGTTCGCCGACCGCCACCGCCCGCATCAGCACCGAGCCGTCCGGCGGCACCGGTGCCGGTTCCTCGCCGCCGAGCACCGCCTCGCGCAGATCGACGGTGACGAAGTCGGCGAACCGGGGGATCACCACCTCGATCAACTCGTGGGCGGTGCGGTAGAGATCCAGGGTGGTGCCGATCCGGTTGGACGCCTCGTTGAGCAGCGACAGCCGCTGCTGCGCGGCCCACGCCTCGTCGAGCGCGCGCTGCCGGGCGGCCGCCGCGTCCCGCTCCCGGGTGAACAGCAGCGCGTTGTCGATCGAGACGGCCGCCCGCACCGCCAACTCCCCGGCCAGTGCAAGGTCGTCGTCCTCGTACGGGCGCTCCAGCACCGTCCGGTAGAACGCCGCGACGCCGACCGGCGAACCGCGTGCGATCAGCGGCACCACCATGAACGAGCGGACCTGCTGCTCGTGCACCGCCGCGGCGCGCACCGGATCGTCCCGGAACCAGGCCATCCCGGCCTCGTCCATCCGCGGGACCAGCACCGGACGGCGGTGGCGGAGCGCCCAGGCGTACGGGGAGGAGGCCGGGAAACGGTGCACCCCGCCGCTCCGGTCGATCGGCCGCAGGGTGGAGCGGTCCGCCGAATGGAAGGCCATCCGCCGCAGCAGCGCCGAGCCGTCGCCGGACGGCCGCGCCTCGCGCTCGCCGCGCACCAGGTCGTCCAGCACTTCGACCACCACCGTGTCGGCCAGCCGGGGGGTCGCCACGGCGGCCAGCTCCTCGGCGGTCTGGGCGAGGTCGAGGGTGGTGCCGATCCGGGCGGAGGCCACGTTGACCAGCGCCAGACGCTCCTGCGCGGCCTTCGCCTCGCGCAGCGCCTGCTGGCGGGCGAGCACGATCTGGTGCTGGCGCAGGTAGAGCCGGGCGTTGTCGATGGCCACGGCGGCCCGGGAGGCGAGCTCGTCACCGAGCGTGATGTCGGCCTCGGCGAAGGACTCCCGTTCGCCGCGCCGGGAGTAGACGATCATGCCGAGCGTGGTGCCGCGCGCCACCAGCGGGGTGATCCGCACCGAACGCGGACGGTCACCGAGGAACGCCTGCCGGCGGCTCTCGGTGATCGCGTCGCTCAGCGGCGGCAGTTCCCAGGACGGCACCACCACCGTCCGCCCGGTGGCCAGCGCCCGGGCGTAGGGGGAGTCCGGGGTCACCTCGTACACGGTGTCGACCGGCAGCGCCTCGGCCGGGTACAGCGGATCGGAGGTGGCCAGGGCCAGCCGGCGCACGTGCTGCGGCGCGGACGGGTCCAGCGGCTCGACGTTCCGGCCGGCCGCCAGCGCCTCCAGGGCGAAGACGCCGCTGATGTCGGCCACCTTGGGCACCATGGCGTCGGCCAGCTCCCGGGCGGTCTGCCGCAGGTCCAGCGTGGTGCCGATGGAGGCGGTGGCCTCGACCAGCAGGGCGAGCCGCTCCTGCGCGCGGGCGGCGCGGGCGTCGGCCCGGAAGCGCTCGGTGATGTCGATGATGGTCGAACTCACGCCGAGCACCCGGCCGCCCGGCTCCTCCAGCCGGAAGTAGGAGGCGGACCAGGCGTGGTCGTGGGTCGGGTCGCCCGGGGTGCGGCCGTGCGAGCGGGCGTCCAGCACCGGTTCGCCGGTCTCCAGCACCCGGCGCATCACGGCCTCGCTCTCGGCGCCGTTGATCCCGGGCAGCAGCTCGGTCAACCGGTGCCCGAGGTGCCGCGCGACCGGCAGCCCGTTGACCCGGGCCAGCGCCTCGTTGATCCGCACGAAGGCGAGCTGGGCGTCGTAGACGGCCATCCCGACCGGGGACTGCGAGAAGAAGCCGTCCAGCACCGCCAGGTCCGCCTGGATCCGGCGCAGCGTGGTCACGTCCGAGGCCACCGCGAGCACCAGCGGGCTGCCGGCCGGACCGGCGATCGGATGGGTGCGGAACTCCAGGTTGACGTGGTGCCCGTCCCGGTGGCGCACCGGGAACACCCCGGACCAGCCGCGGCCGTCCAGGATCTTCTGGAACAGCTCCAGCACGTCCGGCCGCTGCTCCTCCGAGGCCAGCAACTGCGCGGCCCGCGCGCCGATCGCCTCCTCCGCGGAGTAGCCGAGCAGGGCCTCGGCATCACTGCTCCAGTGCAGGATCCGGCCGTCGGCCTCGATCAGCGCGGTGGCGATCGGCACCATCAGCAGCGCGTCGGGCCCCTCGGCCGGTTCCGGGCGCACCCCACCGCCGGACGGCACCCGCCCGGGCCCGTCGGCCCCGCGCTCACGACGCTCGTTCACCATGCTCGGTCACCATGGCCAGCACCGCCCGGAGATCGTCCCCATCAGCCCTGCCATCCTCCCACGCCCCCCACCACCCCCGCACGACACACCCG
>NZ_LGDO01000495.1:0-103112 GCF_001279805.1 Streptomyces sp. XY431 | reverse complement strand
GCGGCGACCCGGCGGGGGACGGGGCCGGGGGCCGCGAAGGCGGGGAACACCGTGTAGGCGGCGGGGGCCGTGCGCGAGGCGAGGGCGGCCCGGGCGACGGCGCGGGCGGTGACCCGGCGGTCGCCGACGGCCTGCGCGGACTCCTCGTCGGCCCAGCGCTCCGCGCTGTAGGCGACGGCCCGCTGGAGCGGCCGCAGGAACGGGTTGACGCAGCCGGCCAGCTGGGTGGCCAGCAGGTGGCGGTGGTGCCGGTGGGTGAGGTGGGCGCGTTCGTGCGCGAGCAGCGCGGCGCGCTCGTCCTCGGCCAGGCCGTCGAGCATGCCGGTGGAGACGACCACCCGCCCGGGCGAGCGCGGCGAACCGGGCAGCGCGTAGGCGTACGGGGCCGGGTCGGGGAGCAGGGCGACGTCGGAGGCGGCGGGCAGGGCGCGGCCGAGGGCGCGCCGGGCGCGGGCGCGGATCCGCAGGTGCCGGACCAGGGTGCGGCCCACCGCGAGCAGGACGACGGCGAGGACGAGCAGCGCCGCCGTGCCGACCGTCTCGTGGTAGGGCAGGGCGTCCCTGACCTCGGGGTCGGACCAGCTGTCGGGCAGCGGGTTGCCGGGGAGCTGCGCGGTGCCGACGACGCCGATCAGGCCGAGGCTGACCGCGCTGCACAGCGCCATCACGATGCTGAACCCGGTGAGCAGCCGGGCGGCGCCGCGCGGGTGGAGGTGCTGCTCGGTGAGACGGGCGATGGGCAGCGCCGTCAGCGGCAGCACGAGCGGGAGGAAGACGAAGAAACCCACGGTGAGGAGGTCAGCCTTCGCGGTCGGGGGCCGGGGCGGTGGCGCTGTCGAGCAGGGTGCGCAGCAGTTCCTCGTCGTGCGGGAGCAGGGCGGTGACGAAGCTGGCGAGCACGGCGTCCCGGTCGGGTTCGCCGTCCAGGACGCGGCGCATCCGCAGGGCGGCGAGGCCGGCGGCGTCCGAGGAGGCCTGCCAGAGGTAGGAGCGGCCGGAGCGGGTCCGGCTGACGGCGCCCTTGGCGTGCAGCCGGGAGAGGATCGTCATCACGGTGGTGTAGGCGAGGTCGCCGTCGAGGCGTTCCTGGACCCAGCCGGCGGTGGCGGGGCCGGGCGCGTGCTGGAGCACCGCCAGTACCTGGGCCTCCAGTTCGCCCTGACCGCGCCGCCGGGCCCGCGGGTCGCCGGCCACCGGGGCGTTGGTGTCCTCTGCGGTGTCCGCGGTGTCCTCTGCCATGCCGGTCATCCTAACGAGAGGGCGTGGGGCCCGGAATCAGCGCTGTGGTTCGCGGACGTTCTGCTGCCGGTCGAGTGCGGCGATCTCCGGGTGGTGCAGGTCGAAGGCCGGGGATTCGGAGCGGATCCGGGGCAGGGTGGTGAAGTTGTGCCGGGGCGGCGGGCAGGAGGTGGCCCATTCCAGCGAGCGGCCGTAGCCCCACGGGTCGTCGGCGGTGACCCGCTGCCCGTACCGGGTGGTGTGCCAGACGTTGTACAGGAACGGCAGGGTGGAGATGCCGAGCAGGAAGGAGCCGATGCTGGAGACGGTGTTGAGGGTGGTGAAGCCGTCGCTGGCGAGGTAGTCGGCGTAGCGGCGGGGCATGCCTTCGGCGCCGAGCCAGTGCTGCACCAGGAAGGTGGTGTGGAAGCCGATGAACAGCGTCCAGAAGTGGATCCGTCCGAGCCGCTCGTCGAGCATCCGGCCGGTGAACTTGGGCCACCAGAAGTGGAAGCCGGCGAACATCGCGAAGACCACCGTCCCGAACACCACGTAGTGGAAGTGCGCGACGACGAAGTACGAGTCGGAGACGTGGAAGTCGATCGGCGGCGCGGCCAGCAGCACCCCGGTGAGGCCGCCGAAGAGGAAGGTGACCAGGAAGCCGACCGTCCACAGCATCGGGGCCTCGAAGCTGAGCGAGCCCCGCCACATGGTCCCGATCCAGTTGAAGAACTTCACCCCGGTGGGCACCGCGATCAGCATCGTCATGACCGCGAAGAACGGCAGCAGCACCTGTCCGGTGACGAACATGTGGTGCGCCCAGACGGTGATCGACAGGCCGGTGATGGCGATGGTCGCGGCGATCAGGCCGCTGTAGCCGAAGACCGGTTTGCGGCTGAACACCGGGATGATCTCGGTGACGATGCCGAAGAACGGCAGCGCGATGACGTAGACCTCCGGGTGTCCGAAGAACCAGAACAGGTGCTGCCAGAGCAGCGCCCCGCCGTTGGCCGCGTCGAAGGCGTGGGAGCCGAACCGCCGGTCGGACTCCAGGCAGAGCAGCGCGGCCGCCAGGACCGGGAAGGCGAAGAGCACCAGGACGGCGGTGAGCAGGATGTTCCAGACGAAGATCGGCATCCGGAACATCGTCATCCCGGGTGCGCGGAAGCAGATGATCGTGGTGACGAAGTTGACCGAGCCGAGGATGGTGCCGAAGCCGGAGAAGGCCAGGCCCATGATCCACAGGTCGGCGCCGATGCCGGGGCTGTACTCGGCGCTGTTGAGCGGCGCGTAGGCGAACCAGCCGAAGTCGGCCGCGCCGTCCGGCGTGAGGAAGCCGAAGACGGCGATCAGCGAGCCGAACAGGTAGAGCCAGTAGGCGAGCGCGTTCAGCCGGGGGAAGGCGACGTCGGGGGCGCCGAGCTGCAGCGGCATGATCCAGTTGGCGAACCCGGCGAACAGCGGGGTCGCGAACATCAGCAGCATGATCGTGCCGTGCATGGTGAAGAGCTGGTTGAACTGCTCGTTGGAGAGCAGTTGCAGCCCGGGACGGGCCAGCTCGATCCGCATCAGCATCGCCATCAGCCCGCCGAGCAGGAAGAACACGAAGGAGGTGGTGAGGTAGAGGGTGCCGATCCGTTTGTGGTCGGTGGTGGTCAGCCAGCCGACCAGGGCCCGGCCGCGCCGGCGGCGGGCGGCGACGCGGTGCCGTTCCAGCCGCGGGGCGCGCGAACGGTGTGGGGGCTGCTCCACGGGTTCCTTCGGCAGAAGAGTCACGTGCCGCGCCTTCCAGGTCCGGGGCAGGGGTCGGACCAGCAGTACCGGTCGGACCGCCGGGGCGAACGGGGGCGCGCGGGGCGGGTCACCCGAACAGGTGCGGTCCGGTTGCCGGGCGGCGGCGACGGGCGGACGGTCGAACCCCGGACATCCGTTCGAGTGAGTTCCGGGTCGGCGAGCCCTGGACCGGGGCGCTCCGGCCCGGAGCCCGAGGACCCGGATTCGAGGAGGTCCCATGAGCAGCACCACTCCGCCGACCCCGCCGACACCCCCGCCGTCGGGCGCGACGCCACCCCCCGGACAGGGAGCCCGACCGGCCGGCCCGGCCACGCCGCCGCCAAGGCACGGCGCCAGCGGCTGGGTGACCGGCGGGGTGCTCTTCGCCGGTGTGCTGATGATGATGAACGGCGTGCTCGACGTGACCCGGGGCATCATGGCGATCGCCGAGGACGACGTCTTCGTCACCACCCGCAACTACGTGTTCCAGTTCAGCCTCACCGGCTGGGGCTGGATCCATCTGATCATCGGCGCGCTGATCGCGGTGACCGGCTTCTTCGTGGTCAGAGGAGCCGTCTGGGCGCAGTACGTCGGTATCGGCCTGGTGGTGCTGGGCGGGATCGAGAGCTTCCTCTCGCTGCCCTACTACCCCATCTGGTCGGTGGTCGTGCTCGCCCTGGACGTGTTCATCATCTGGGCGCTGTGCACCAACGCCCAGGACCGCGGCTGACGCGGACCCGCCGTCCGACCGAGGACCGGCCGTCGTCGGCACGCCCCCCGGGCGCGCCGGCGACGGCCGGTCGCCGTCCACGGGCACGCGCCGGGACGGGCCCCGCCCCGGACGGGCCGCAGGTCAGACCCGCGCCCGCTGGGTGAGCGCGATGCAGAGCAGCACCACCACCGCCGTCACCGGCGCGGCGGCCGGCAGCACCTCGCCGAGCAGCAGCACCGACCAGATCAGCGTCAGCAGCGGCTGCGCCAGCTGGAGCTGACTCGCCCTCGGCACGCCGATCGCCGCCATCCCCCGGTACCAGACCACGAACCCGCCGAACTGCGACACCACCGCCGTGTACGCCAGCCCGGCCAGCGCCTTCCCGCCGAACTCCACCGGCTCGGCGGGCAGCGCCAGCGCCGTGGTCAGCGCGGTGACCGGCAGCGCCGCGACCACCGCCCAGCCGATCACCTGCCAGCCGGGCAGCTCCCGGGAGATCCGCCCGCCCTCCGCGTACCCGGCCGCGCAGATCAGCAGCGCCGCGAACAGGTACAGGTCGGCGAGGCCCGGCCGCCCGTGGCTCTGCAGCAGGGTGAAGCCGAGCACGGCCGCCGCCCCGGCCAGTGCCGCGCCCCAGAACAGCCGGGACGGCCGGGCACCGGAGCGGCCGGCCCGCAGCGCGGCGACGGCCGCGGTGGCCAGCGGCAGCACACCGATGACGACCGCCGAGTGGGCGGTCGAGGAGGTGCGCAGGGCCAGCGTGGTGAGCAGCGGGAAGCCGAGGACGCAGCCCGCCGAGACCACCAGCAGGCCGGGCCAGTGCCGGCGCTCGGGCAGCGGGACGCGGGCCGCCGCCAGGCAGAGCGCGGCGAGCACCCCGGCGAGCAGGCCGCGCAGGCCGGTCGCGGTCCAGGGGCCGAAGCCGGTCAGCGCCCAGGCGGTGGCGGGGAAGCTGAAGGAGAAGCAGAGGACACCCAGGGCGGCCTGCGCGGTACCGGCGGAGCCACCGGTACCGGGTGCGGCCTTGGGCGCCGCGGCCACTGCGGTCGCCCCTGCGGTCGCCGGGGCCGTCGTCTGCGCCGTAGCGGGCCGGTCCGCTATCGCCGAACGGAGGGTAGCGCTATCTTGTGCTCTCATGAATGAGCGTAGCAGTGTGACCGAACTCGCCGACAGTCTGCGACGGGAAGTCGAGCGCTACCCGGAAGGACGGAAGCTGCCGTCGAGCCGGGCCCTGATGGAACGCCACCAGGTCAGCCCCGGTACGGTCTCCCGCGCCATCGCCGTCCTCTCCGCCGAGGGGCTCGTGATCTCCCGCCCGGGCGCCGGGGTGTTCCGCGCGGCCGCCTTCACGACCGGCCCCGCGACCGGCGCCCGCAGGGCCCCGGCCGGTACCGCCCGCCCCGGCGACCTCTCCTGGCAGGAGATCGCCCTCAGCAGCGACACCGGACCGCGCGACCTGCTGGCCGCCCCGCTGTTCGCCACCCTGCGCGTGCCGCCGCCCGACGTCATCGACCTCAACAGCGGCTACCCGCACGCCTCACTGCTGCCCGAACGGCTGCTCGCCGCCGCCCTGGCCCGGGCCGGACGCCGCCCCGGCGCCTGGGAGCGCCCGCCCACCGACGGCCTCACCGAGCTGCGCGGCTGGTTCGCCCGCGACATCGGCGGCCACGACGGGCCGATCGCCACCGGGGACGTCCTGCTCACCTCCGGCGGGCAGAGCGGCCTCACCGTGGCGATGCGCTCCCTCGCCGCGCCCGGCGCACCGGTCCTGGTGGAGTCTCCGACCTACCCGGGGATCCTGGCGGTCGTCCGGGCGGCGGGGCTGCGGCCCGTCCCGGTGCCGGTCGACGCCGACGGCGTCCGCACCGACCTGCTGGCGGACGCCTTCGAGGCCACCAGGGCGCGGGTCTTCGTCTGCCAGCCGCTGTTCCAGAACCCGACCGGCGCGGTGCTCTCCCCCGAACGCCGGGCCGAGGTGCTCCGGATCGCCCGGGCGGCCGGGGCCTTCGTCGTCGAGGACGACTTCTCCCGGCTGCTGGTCCACGCGGACGCCCCCGCGCTGCCCCGGCCGCTCGCCGCCGACGACCGCGACGGGGTGGTGGTGCACCTGCGTTCGCTCACCAAGGCCGCCTCGCCCAATCTGCGGGTCGGCGCCCTCACCGCGCGCGGCCCGGCCCTCGCCCGGCTGCGGGCCACCCAGGTGGTGGACAGCTTCTTCGTGCCCCGGCCGCTCCAGGAGGCGACGCTGGAACTCGTCGCCGACCCGGGCTGGGCCCGTCACCTGCGCGCGCTCGGCACCGAGCTGCGCAACCGCCGCACCGCCGCCGTCGCCGCCCTGCACCGCGAGCTGCCGGGCGTGCTCGGCAGCTACCGCCCCGGCGGCTACCACCTGTGGCTGCGGCTCCCCGAGGGCGTCGACGACGGCGTGCTCACCGCCGCCGCCATGCGGGCCGGCGTCCAGGTGACCCCCGGCCGCCCGTACCACGCCGCCGAACCGCCGGCCGCCCATCTGCGGCTCAGCTACGCCGCCGCCGAAACCTCCGCCCAGGTGGTGGAGGGCGTCCACCGGCTCCGGGCGGTACTGGACGAGGTCACGACGGGCTGACGGCGGCCGCGGACCCTCCCGGCGCCGCTACGGGTGCCGCTACCGGTGGCCGGCCATCCGCTCCAGCCGGGCGATCCGCTCGGCCATCGGCGGATGGGTCGAGAACAGCTTCGTACCGGCCTCGCCCGGCCGGAACGGGCTGGCGATCATCATGTGGCTGGCGGTCTGGATCTGCGGCTCCGGCGGCAGCGGCAGCTGCCGGGTGCCAGCGTCCAGCTTGCGCAGCGCGCTCGCCAGGGCCAGCGGGTCGCCGGTGATCCGGGCCCCGTCGGCGTCGGCCTGGTACTCCCGGGAGCGGCTGACCGCCAGTTGGATCAGCGAGGCGGCGACCGGACCGAGGATCATGATCGCGAGCAGCCCGAACAGGCCCGGGCCGTCGTCGTCGTCACCCCGGCCGAACGGGATCAGCCAGGCGAAGTTCACCAGGAACATCACCACCGAGGCGAGCGCGCCGGCCACCGAGGAGATCAGGATGTCCCGGTTGTAGACGTGGCTCAGCTCGTGGCCGAGGACACCGCGCAGCTCGCGCTCGTCGAGCAGCTGCAGGATGCCGTCGGTGCAGCAGACCGCCGCGTTGCGCGGGTTGCGGCCGGTGGCGAAGGCGTTCGGCGCCGGGGTCGGCGAGATGTAGAGCCGGGGCATCGGCTGGCGCGCCGAGGTGGAGAGCTCCCGGACGATCCGGTACAGCCGCGGCGCCTCGATCTCGCTCACCGGGCGGGCCCGCATGGCGCGCAGGGCGAGCTTGTCGCTGTTCCAGTAGGCGTAGGCGTTGGTGCCGAGGGCGACCAGCAGGGCGATCACGAAGCCCGTACGGCCGAAGAAGGAGCCGATCACCAGGATCAGCGCCGAGAGGCCCCCGAGCAGGGCGGCGGTCCTCAGTCCGTTGTGCCGGCGATGCACGGGTGGCCCTCCAATGGTGCGTGGGGAAGCCCTTTCTGCCTCGTCCCTCCTGCCCGGTCAACGGGTGGGGGCCGGGGCCTTGTTCCCTTGTGACCGGCGTGACACCCGACCGGGGGACGGGACCCCGCCCCGGCCCGCCCGCCGGGCGGGGTTCAGAACAGCGAACCGCCGACCACCTGGAGCACCAGCTGCGGGGCCACCGAGAGCACCACCGCGACGGAGGCGGTGAGGCCCAGGGTGGCGGTCAGCGACACCGGCAGGCGCCGCTCGGGGGCCGTTCCGGCGGCCGCGGCCGCGCGGTCCCCCGCCCCGGCCTCCGCCTCCGCAGCCGCCTCGGGGGCCGGCTCCGGGGCCGGGGCGAACAGCACGGCGGTCCAGCGCAGGTAGTAGTACAGCGCGACGACCACATTGACGGCCATCACCACGGCCAGCCAGCCCAGCCCGGCGTCGACGGCGGCGCGGAACACCACGACCTTGCCGAACAGGCCGATCACGCCCGGCGGCAGCCCGGCCAGGCAGAGCAGGAAGAACGCCAGCGCCAGCGCCGTCCAGCGGCGCCGGGCGAACAGCCCGCGGAAGTCGTCCACCCCGGCCTCGGAACGGCGGCCGACCGCCGCCACCACACCGAAGGCGCCCAGGTTGACCACACCGTAGATCAGCGCGTACGCGGCGGTGGCGCCCAGCGGGTCGGTCGTGGTGGGCGCGTAGCCGGCCGCGGCCAGCGGCACCAGCAGGTAGCCGGCCTGGCCCACCGAGGACCAGGCGAGCAGCCGGACCGCGCTGTAGCGGGTGTCGAAGCGCTGGCGCAGCGCGCCCGCGTTGCCGACCGTCATGGTGACGGCGGCCAGCACCGCGAGCACCAGGCCCCAGGTGTGCGCGTACGGGCGGAAGGCGATGGTGGTGACCAGTGCCAGTCCGGCCAGCCCGGCCGCCTTGCCGACCACCGAGAGGTAGCCGGCCACCGGCAGCGGGGCGCCGGTGTAGGTGTCCGGCACCCAGAAGTGGAACGGCACGGCGGCGACCTTGAAGGCGAAGCCGGCCAGCGTGAGCACGGCTCCCGCCTCGGCCAGCGGCTTCAGCTGCGCGGGGGCGTGCTCCAGCCCGGTGGCGACGGCGCCCAGGTGCAGGCTGCCGCTCGCCGCGTAGACGAAGCCGATGCCGAGCAGCATCACGGCGGTCGCGGTGACGGAGGACAGGAAGAACTTGAGCGCCGCCTCGGCGCCCCGGCCGTCCCGGCGCAGCGCGACCAGGGCGAAGGCGGGCAGCGAGGCCACCTCCAGGGCGATCACCAGGGTGGCGAGGTCGCGGGAGGCGGGCAGCAGCGCGGCGCCGGTGGCGCTGGAGAGCAGCAGGAACCAGTACTCGCCGCCGGGCAGCTCCTCGCGCTCCACCGTGTGGGCGGACAGCAGGGCGGCGATCAGCGCGCCGCCGAGTGCGAGCAGCTGGAAGACCAGGGCGAAGTGGTCGGCGACGTAGGAGCAGCCTGCGTTGTCAGTGGCTCCTGTTACGTTCTGCGCACAGAAGGTGGCTCGGGGTGACCCATCGGTGAGCGGGAGGAGCGAGACGATGGCCAGGGCGAGTGCGGCGGCGGTGAGCCGGCCCAGCCAGCGCTTGTGCCGCGCGGGCAGGAAGAGGTCGGTGACCAGCACGGCGAGGGCGGCCAGCGCGGCGATCAGCGGGGGCGCGATCGCCACCCAGTCCACGGACTGGATCAGGCTGCCCGGGTTGGCGACGGCGAGGGAGGTCACAGTGGTCTGCCCCGTGGAGTGAGATCCGAGTGCGGTGCCGAGCATGGTCAGCCACCCCCGAGCAGGTGCTTGACCGCGGGGTCGGAGAGGCCGAGCAGGAGCGCGGGCCAGAGGCCGGCGAGCAGGGTGAGGGCGGCCAGCGGCGTCCAGCTGACGGCCTCGTAGGGGCGGATGTCGGCGAGTTCGGCCACCGGCGCGGGCTGCTTCGGGTCGCCCATGCAGACGCGCCTGACCACGATCAGCAGATAGGCGGCGGTGAGGAGGGTACCGAGACCGGCCAGGACCATGTAGGTGACGAACGCGGGGCGCGAGAGGCCCTCGGCCGGGTCGAACGCGCCGAACATCGCGAGCAGCTCGCCCCAGAAGCCGGCCAGGCCCGGCAGGCCGAGGCTGGCGACGGCGGCGAAGGCGAGCAGCGCGCCGAGCCGGGGCGCCCGCCCGTAGAGGGCGCCGCCGGTGGCGCCGGCCAGGGTGTCGAGGTCCGCTGTGCCGTAGCGGTCCTTGAGCGCCCCGACCACGAAGAACAGCAGGCCGGTGATCAGACCGTGCGCGATGTTGGCGAACAGCGCGCCGTTGACCCCCACCGGGGTGAGGGAGGCGATGCCCAGCAGGACGAAGCCCATGTGGCCGACGGAGGAGTAGGCGATCAGGCGCTTGAGGTCGCCCTTGGCCCCGGTCCGGGAAAGGGCGAGGCAGGCCAGCGAGCCGTAGACGATGCCGACGGCGGCGAACGCGCCCAGGTAGGGGGCGAGCGTCGTGGTGCCGTCCGGGACGACCGGGAGGAGGACGCGGACCAGGCCGTAGGTGCCCATCTTCAGCAGCACGCCGGCGAGCAGGACGGAGCCCACCGTCGGGGCGGCCGTGTGCGCGTCCGGGAGCCAGCTGTGCAGCGGCCAGGCGGGGGCCTTGACCGCGAGCCCGATCATGATCGCCAGCGCGGCGATCACCTGGGTGGAGTGGCTCAGGCCGGAGCCGTGGGCGGCGGCGAGGGCCTGCATGTCGAAGGTGCCCGCCTTGAGGCCGACCAGCAGGAAGCCGAGCAGCATCACGGCCGAGCCGAGCAGCGTGTACAGGATGAACCGGTTCGCGGCCGGCACCTTCGCGCCGCTCCCCCAGCGGGCGATCAGGAAGTACATCGGGATCAGCACGATCTCGAAGGCCAGGAAGAAGAGCACCAGGTCCAGCACCGCGAAGGTGGCCAGCATGCCCACTTCGAGGAGGAGGAACAGCCCGACGAAGGACCGGGCCGAGGGCACGCCCGCCCCGGACGGCAGCCGCCGCTCCGAGTACAGCGCGCAGAGGAAGGTGAGCAGCGAGGTCAGCACCAGCAGCGGCAGCGAGACACCGTCCACACCGAGGTGGAGGCGCACCCCGATGGCCGGGATCCAGGCCACGTCGGTGGTGGCCTGCATCCGGGCCGGCTCGTCGTGGTCGAAGCCGGCCGCCAGGGCGACGGTGAGCAGCAGGACGGCGCCGGTCAGCACCGTGCCGAAGCGCAGCGCGCGCCGGTCGGCGGCGGCCGGGTCCGGGCCGAACACCGGGGCCAGGGTGAGCGCGGCGCCGAGCAGCGGCAGCACCAGGAGGGCGATGAGGACCGCGTTCATCGGGCGCTCCTAGTGACAACCACGGGCGAGGACGGGAGGTACGGCATCGGCTACACCGCCACCAGGACGGCCAGCAGGACGACACCGGCGAGCAGCGCGCTGAGGTAGGTCTGCGCGTTGCCGGTCTGCGCCAGCCGGACGACCCGGCCGAGCAGATCGGCCCCGGCGCCGCTGCCGCGCACGTACGTCTCCACGACCTCGCGGTCGAGGAAGCGGACGAGCCGGGCGGCGGCCTCGACCGGGCGGACGAACAGCGCGCTGTAGAGCCGGTCGACGCCGAAGCCGTGCCGGGCCGGGCCGAACAGCGGGCCCAGCAGGGCGCGCCCGGGATCGGCGACGATCACCTCGGCGGCCGGGGCTCCGGCCTGTTCGGGCACCCGGCCGGGCTCCGCCGGGGCGGGCAGGCCCTCGGTGACCCGGGCGGTGGCCGAGCGCCAGGCGCCGTAGGCCAGCAGCACACCGACCACGGCCAGGCCGGTGCCGGTGACGGCGGTGACCGCGGAGGGCTTCAGCGAGCCGCCGTCCAGCAGCGCGGGCAGCCAGTCCGAGCGCAGGCCGGCGATGCCGAAGCCCATGGTCGGGACGGCCAGCACCCACAGCGGCCAGCGCATCGCGGGCGGTTCGGCGACGGCCGGGTCGGCCTCGTCCGGCTCGGGCGAGTACGGCGCGTCGGGTTCGTGGTCGGCGACCGCCGGGGCCCCGGCCGTGGCGGGGGCCGCCGCGCCCGCCGGGCTGTGGAAGGTCACCAGGAAGAGCCTGGCCGCGTACGCCGCCGTGAGCAGCGCGGTGAGCCCGGCCGAGATCAGCACGATCCAGCCGGCCGCCTGCGGCACCGCCGAGGCCGGGCCGAGGCCGTTGGTCAGCGCCTCGCCGTTGGCGGCGTGCTCGGCGGCGGTCAGCACCGCCTCCTTGCTGAAGAAGCCGGAGAACGGCGGCAGGCCGATCAGGGCGATCAGCGCGATGGCCATCGTCCAGTAGGCGTCCGGGACGCGCTTGCGCAGCCCGGGGATCCTGGACATCGCGGAGATCGAGTTGGTGTGCGCGGCGTGGATCACCACACCGGCGGCGAGGAACAGCAGCGCCTTGAACGCGCCGTGGCTGACCAGGTGGAAGACCGAGGCCTCGCGGTCGCCGCTGGCCAGCGCGCCGGCCATGTAGCCGAGCTGGCCGACGGTCGAGTAGGCGAGCACCCGCTTGAGGTCGTCCTGGGCCAGCGCGCAGAGCGCCGAGCCGATCATCGTCACGGCGGCCATCACCGCCAGGACCACCAGTGCCGCCCCGGACAGCAGGAAGACCGGCAGCAGCCGGGCCACCAGGTAGATGCCGGCGGCGACCATGGTGGCGGCGTGGATCAGGGCGGAGACCGGCGTCGGACCGGCCATCGCGTCCGGGAGCCAGGTGTGCAGCGGGAACTGCGCGCTCTTGCCCGCCACCCCGGCCAGCAGGAGCAGCGCGATCAGCGTCGGGTGGCCGAGCCGCCCGTCGCCGGCGGCCTGCAGCACGTCCTCGATCCGGAAGCTGCCGGCGTCGGCGCCGAGCAGGAAGATGCCGAACAGGAACGGCACATCGCCCAGCTTGGTGACCAGGAAGGCCTTCAGCGAGGCGGAGCGGGCGTCCTCGGTCTCCCAGTGGTGGCCGATCAGGAAGTACGAGCAGATGCCCATGACCTCCCAGCCGACCAGCAGCACGATCAGGTCGCCGGAGTACACGACCAGGAACATCGCCGCGGTGAACAGCGAGACCAGCGCCGCGTACGAGGGGTAGCGCGGATCGTCCTTGAGGTAGGCGGTCGAGTAGACCTGGACGCAGGTGGCGACCAGGCCGACCAGCACCGAGATCAGCGAGCTGTAGCCGTCCAGGTGGATCGAGAGCGAGATCTCCGGGCCGCCGGTCGGGGTGAGCCGGGTGGCGGCGTCCATCACCTGGCCGGTGCCGAGCTGGATCGCGACCACCAGGGCGAGCACGGCCGAGACCGCGACCGGCACGATCGCCAGCGGCCGGGCCAGGCCCGGGGAGCGGCGGCCGACGGCCAGGGTGGCGGCCGCGCCGAGCGCGGGCAGGGCGGGGACGAGGACGGGAAGGGCGAGGTTCATGCGGCGGCCCGGCCCTTCAGCGCCTCGGTCCCGACCGGCGCCTCGTCGACGACGGCGGTGGATTCGGCCGGGTCGCCGAGCTCGGTGACCCGGTCGATGTCCGCCGTGCCCCGGGCCCGGAAGAGCAGCAGCACGATGGCGAGCCCGAGCCCGATCTCGGCGGCGGCGATCGTGATGGTGAACAGGGTCAGCGCCTGGCCGGCGTGCAGCGAGTCGCGCAGCCAGGCGTCGAAGGCGACCAGGTTGAGGTTGACGGCGTTGAGCATCAGCTCGACGGACATCAGCACCAGGATCACGTTGCGCCGGGCGAGGACGCCGTAGACGCCGACGCTGAACAGCAGCGCGGCGAGGACGACGGGGTAGGCGAGGTGCATCAGCTCTCCTCCGCCGGAGCGGTCTCGGGGGCCTCGGCCGGGGGCGCGGCGGCCGCCCGCTGGGCGACCGTCCCGTTGGAGCCCACCGGACGGCCGGCCCGGATCCGCCCGGACCGGGGCGCCGGGACCCGCCGGCCCGCGCCGCGCGACAGCACGATGGCGCCGACCAGCGCGGCCAGCAGCAGCACCGAGAGCGCCTCGAAGGGCAGCACCCAGGTGCGGAACAGGCTGGCGCCGGTCACCGCGGCCGAGCCGCCGCCCGCGCCGAGGTCGATCCAGGACGTCCGGAAGGCGTCCACGACCAGCGTCACCAGGGTCCCGGCCGAGGCCAGCGCGACCACCAGGGCGACCCAGCGGTTGTTCGAGTCGGCGTCCGGCGAGCGCCCGATCGGCGCCTTGGTGAGCATCAGTCCGAACAGCACCAGCACGACCACCGAGCCGAGGTAGATCAGCACCTGCACCCAGGCGATGAACTCGGCGGTGAGCAGCAGGAACTCCACCGCCAGCCCGCCGAGCGCGGCGACCAGCCACAGCGCGGCGTGCACCAGCTGCTTGGTGGTCACGGCGACCACGGCCGAGCCGAGCACGGCGATGCCGACCAGCAGGAAGACGATCTCCACCCCGGTCGGGGAGAGGAAGGAGCGCGCGGCCGGGTCCAGCGGCCCGGTCGCGGCGAGCAGGGCGGCGGCGCTCACTGCGCGTCACCCCCCTGTTCGAGAGCCGCGGCGGCAGCCGCCGCGAGCTTGTCGGCGGCCTTCCGCGCGGCGGCGATCTCCTTGGGCTCCTCGGCCGCCGGGTCCAGCGCCGGCGGCACCGGCACCGTCCACATCCACTCCCGGAGCCGGTCCCGCTCATGGGTCAGTTCCAGGATGTCGGTCTCCGCGTACTCGAACTCCGGCGACCAGAACAGCGCGTCGAACGGGCACACCTCGATGCAGATCCCGCAGTACATGCAGAGCGAGAAGTCGATGGCGAACCGGTCCAGCACATTGCGGGTGCGGGCGCGCGCGTTCGGGTCGGCGGCCGGCAGCGTCTCCTTGTGGGAGTCGATGTAGATGCACCAGTCCGGGCACTCACGGGCGCAGAGCATGCAGACCGTGCAGTTCTCCTCCAGCAGCGCGATCACCCCGCGCGAACGGGGCGGGAGCGCGGGCTGCGTGTCGGGGTACTGCGCGGTGACGGTCTTCCTCGTCATCGTCCGCAGCGTGACGGCCAGGCCCTTGGCCAGGCCCGCACCGGGGAAACTCATGAGATCGCCACCTTGATGATGCCGGTGAGGGCCAGCTGGACGAGGGCGAGCGGGATCAGCACCGTCCACGCGAAGCGCATCAGCTGGTCCTCGCGCAGCCGGGGGTAGGTGACCCGCAGCCAGATCACCACGAAGGCCAGCGCGAAGGTCTTCAGCAGGGTCCACAGCCAGCCGAGCTGGTCCGGCAGCGGGCCGTGCCAACCGCCGAGGAACAGCACCGCGGTCAGCGCGGAGACCACCAGGATGCCCACGTACTCGGAGAGCAGGAACAGCGCGAAGCGCAGACCGGTGTACTCGGTGTACGCGCCGAAGATGATCTCCGAATCGGCGACCGGCATGTCGAACGGCGGTCGCTGCAGCTCGGCCAGACCAGCCGTGAAGAACACGAAGGCGCCGATGATCTGCCACGGGATCCAGTACCACTCCCAGGCGTCCACGATCCCGGGCAGCGAGAGCGTCCCGGCGGCCATCGCCACCGAGGCCGCGGCGAGCACCATCGGCAGCTCGTAGGACATCAGCTGCGCGGCCGTGCGCAGACCGCCGAGCAGCGAGAACTTGTTGGCCGAGGCCCAGCCCGCCATCAGCTTGCCGATCACGCCGACACCCATGACGGCCAGCACGAAGAACAGGCCGGCGTCGATCGCCTGCCCGACGAAGCCGTCCGGGCCGACCGGGATCGCCAGCAGCACGAAGAGGTACGGCAGCAGCGAGACGGCGGGGGCCAGCTGGAAGATCCGGCGGTCGGCCCCGGCCGGGACGATGTCCTCCTTCTGCGCGAACTTCACCCCGTCCGCGATCAGCTGCGCCCAGCCGTGGAAGCCGCCGGCGTACATCGGGCCGAGCCGGCCCTGCATGTGCGCCATCACCTTGTGCTCGGTCTGGCCGATGACCAGGGGGAGGGTGAGGAAGACGACCAGCGTGGCGACGCAGCGCAGCACCGTGTCGAACAGGTTCACGCGCCGTCTCCGTCCTGGCCGGCCGACTCGGCCGGCGGCTCAGTCGTCTTCCGCTCCCCGGCGGCGGGGCCGTCCGAAGACTCCGCGGGCCCGTCCGAGGACTCGGCCGGCCCGTCCGAAGGCCCGTTCGGCTCGTCCGTCGGCCCGTCGTGGGCCGGCACCGGGTTGTGCCAGGGCGCGTCGGAGGACCGGGTCCGGGACGGCGCGGTCCGCGCGGGACCGGACTCCGGAGCAGCGGCGGCCGCACCGGCCTCCGCCTGGCTCACCGAGCCGTCGGACACCGACCTGGTCCGACGCGGACGGTCCGCCCGCACCGGCGGCGCGGCGGCACCTTCAACAGCGGCACCCTCGACGGCAGCGCCTTCGACAGCGGCACCTTCGACGGCAGCGCCCTCGACCGCAGCGCCCTCGACCGCGGCCCCCTGGGCCGGAGCGGCGGCCGCCTGGCTCGCCGACCCGTCGGAGACCGTCCTGGTCCGGCGCGGACGGTCCGCCCGCACCGCGGCAGCGCCCTCGGCCCCGGCCGTGCCTTCAGCCCCGGCAGCGCCCTCGGCACCCGCCGCACCGGCGGCCCCGGCCGCGCCCGCGGCGGCCCGCGGCGTCCGGGCCGCGCCGGCGGCCCTGGCACCCCGGGCGGGACGCTCGGCCACCGGCGGCAGGGTGCCCTTGAGCGGCCCCCACTCGTTCGGGTCCGGCACCCCGGCCGGCTGCATCTTGCGCCGCGCCGGCCCGTCGCCCTCGGACTCGCCCGGCTCCTTGGCGCCCGGCCAGGCCTTGGCGACCCGCGCCGCGAGCACGAACTCCTTGCGCAGCGGGTGCCCCTCGAAGCCGTCCGGCAGCAGCAGGGTGACCAGGTGGGGGTGCCCGGGGAAGTCGATGCCGAACATCTCGTGCGTCTCGCGCTCGTGCCAGGCGGCCCCGGCGTACACGGCGACGGCGGTCGGCAGCGCGGCCCCGGCGCGCGGCACCCGGGTGCGCACCGCCAGGTGGCGCACCCCGGGGGCGTCGACGGCGGCGAGGTGGGCGACCACCGAGAAGCCCTCGGCGAGCTCGTCGACGGCGCTGAGCCAGTCGAAGAAGGTCAGGCCGAGGGTGTCCCGGGCCGCGGTGAGCGCCTCGATCCAGTGCTCGGCGGGCACGTCGACGGTGATCAGCCCGTATGCCTCGGCGCCGGTCGCCCACTCCCCGACCGACGCCGCGTACTGCTCGGCCGTGGTCACGAGACCCCTCCCTCGACGGTGCCGGCGCCCCCGGTCGTACCGGTACCGGTGCCGGTGCCGGCATCGCCCCCGCTGCTCGCGGCGGCCTCGGGCCCGGGCACCGGCGGACGCCGCAGCGCCGCGGCGGGCGCGGTGTAGCGGCCGGGCAGCGACTCGGCGGCGATCTTCTCCTGGAGCTTGAGGATGCCCTGGAGCAGCGCCTCGGGCCGCGGCGGGCAGCCGGGCACGTAGACGTCGACCGGGATGATCTGGTCGACGCCCTTGGTGACGGAGTAGGAGTCCCAGTACGGGCCGCCGGAGTTGGAGCAGGCGCCGAAGGAGATGACGTACTTCGGCTCGGGCATCTGCTCGTAGAGGCGCTTCACGGCGGGCGCCATCTTGTCGGTCACCGTCCCCGAGACGATCATCAGATCGGCCTGCCGGGGACCCGGCGCGAACGGAATGACACCCATCCGGATGAAGTCGTGCTTGGCCATCGACGCCGCGATGAACTCGATCGCGCAGCAGGCGAGGCCGAAGTTGAAGCACCAGAGGCTGTAGCGCCGCCCCCAGTTGAGCACCACCTTGACCGGGTCCGGCGCGAGCCGGGCCAGCGGGCCGATGCGCCGCTCCGCGGCGGCACCGGGGCTGGACGGGTCCGGCACGCCCAGCGGAACCGGACCGCCGGCGGCGCCGTGCCCGTGCGAGTGCCCCTGCGAGTGGCTGTGCGTCACGTCCATTCGAGAACGCCCTTCTTCCAGGCGTAGAGCAGGCCGACCGCGAGGAAGCCGATGAAGACGAACATCTCGACCAGCGTCCCGGCGCCGTACCCGGCGGAGGCGAAGACGGTCGCCCACGGGAACAGGTAGATCGCGTCGACCGCGAAGATCACGTACAGGAAGGCGTAGACGTAGTAGCGGACCTGGGTGTGCGCCCAGTCCTCCCCCACCGGGTCCACGCCGCACTCGTAGGCGAGGAGCTTCTCCGGCGAGTACACCACCGGCCGGAGCAGCCGGTTGGCGGTGAACGCCACCGTCACGAAGAGCACGCCGACGACGGCGAGCAGGCCCATCGCGGCGTACGCGTCGAAGTAGCCGCTGCCGGCCGCCGGGTCGGCCGCGACCGCAGCCGCCTGCTGCCCCACCATGCCTCGCCTCCACATCGGCCGCGGAACCCGCCCTCGGGGCGGTTCTACGACGTTCCTTTACACGCTCATAACCATCGCCAGTGCGTGAGTCTAAGTGCACCGCCCCCGTGCCCGGCATCCTGCCCGGTCCGCAAGACATCCGATGGACGGCCGGTGGACATCCGGCGGCACGTGGCGGTCACCCCGCCGTCACCCGGGCGGTCGGAACCGGGGTGGGGATAACCCCCGGCCGGGGAGACGGATCACCCCCATGGCCCCGCCCGCCCCCGACCGGCGAAGCTAGGGGCTCAGCTCGACCGAGAGGGACGGAAGACCGAGATGAAGCCAAAGGACCGCCACGCCGGGGACACCGGCGCGCAGACGCCGCCCGCCGGACGCACCCCGCTGTACGGCGCGCGGATGTGGCGGCAGGTCGGGCAGCTGCTGCTGAACCTGCCGCTCGGCATCGCGGGCTTCGTCTTCACGATCGTGACCCTGTCGGTCGGCCTCGCCCTGTCCGTCACCGTGATCGGGCTGCCGCTGCTCGCCGCCGGCCTGGCCGGCTGCCGGGGGATGGGCGGCTTCGCCCGCGGCCGGGCCCGGGCCCTGTACGGCTCCGGGGTGCACGAGCCGGAGCCGGTGCCGCGCCGGCCGGGCGCCACCGGCTTCGCGATCGCCCACCTGACCGACTCGCTCTCCTGGCGCTCGGCGCTCTACCACGTGCTGATGCTGCCGTGGGGGATCCTGAGCTTCGCCGTGACCCTGGTCTTCGTCCTGATCGGCTGGCCGGCCCTGCCCTGGGTGGTCCGCGCCGAGTCGGCGGTGGACCGGATGCTGGTCGAGGTCCTGCTCACCCCGGGCGCGCTCTCCGAGCGGGTGCGCGAACTGGAGGACGACCGCGGCACCGTCGTCGACACCGCCGCCGCCGACCTGCGCCGGATCGAGCGCGACCTGCACGACGGCGCCCAGGCCCGGCTGGTGGCGCTGGCGATGGACCTCGGCATGGCCAAGGAGCGGCTGCGGGAGCCCGAGACCCCGCAGGACGTGGCCGCCGCCGCGAAGATGGTGGACAACGCCCACGGCGAGGTGAAGCTGGCCCTCCAGGAGCTGCGGGACCTCGCCCGGGGCATCCACCCGGCGGTGCTGACCGACCGCGGCCTGGACGCGGCGCTGTCCTCGGTGGCCGCGCGCTGCACGGTGCCGGAGGGGGTCAAGGTGCACGTCGACCTGAAGGCCCCGGACGGCGGCACCGGCCGGCCGGACTCCGCGGTGGAGGGCATCGCCTACTTCACCGTGAGCGAGCTGCTGACCAATATCTCGAAGCACTCCGGCGCCCGCTCCGCCACCGTGGACGTCTGGCGGGCCGGCGACCAGCTGATGCTGCTGGTCCAGGACAACGGCAAGGGCGGCGCGGCCCCCTACCCGGGCAGCGGCCTGGCCGGGCTGGCCGAGCGGGTGCGGGCGGTGGACGGGGTGTTCCTGGTGGAGAGCCCGGAGGGCGGCCCGACCTCGGTGACGGTCGAGCTCCCCTGGCACACCCGCGCCGCCCGTCGCTGACGGCTCCCTGGGCCCGGACGGCGGGCGCCCCGCGAACCCTTGCGCGGTGTGCGGGGCGCCCGGCCGTCCGGGGGCTGGAGGCGCGCGCTAGGGCGTCGCCAGGGTGCCGAGGGTGACCTCGGCGGTGGTGCTCCTGCCGTCCCGGCTGTAGGTCACGGTGACCTTGCTTCCCGGCGCGAGCGAGGCCAGGGCGGTGGTGAGCGAGTTCAGCGAGTCGACCGGGGTGTCCCCGATCCTGGTGATCACGTCCCCGGGCTGGAGGCCGGCCGAGGCGGCCGGACCGCCGTCCACGACGGCGACCACGACGGCGCCGGCCGGGCGGTAGTTCTGGTCGAGGTAGGTCCGGGCGGTGATGCCGAGCGCGGCCCGGCCGGAGTTGGTGACCTTGCCGTCCTTGATCAGCTGATCGGCGATGCTGGTCACGGTGGACGCCGGGATGGCGAAGCCGATGCCGGGGGCGGCGGCGCCGTTGGCCTCCGGCTCGGTGGCGGCGAGCGTGTTGATCCCGATCACCTGGCTGTCCAGGTTGACCAGGGCGCCGCCGCTGTTGCCGGGGTTGATGGCGGCCGAGGTCTGCACCATGTTGCCGATCACGGCGCCCGGCGAGCCCTCGGTGCGCGGCTCGGCGACGGTCCGGCCGGTGGCCGAGACGATGCCCTGGGTGACGCTGCTGGAGAGTCCGAGCGGGCTGCCCATGGCGAGGGTGATCTGGCCCAGTTCGACCTTGGTGGAGTCCCCGAATGCGGCCGGCCTGAGTCCGCCCGGCGGGTTGCTCAGCCGGATCACCGCGAGGTCGGAGTCCGGGTAGCCGGCGACCAGGGTGGCGTCCAGCGGCTTGGTGCTGCCGGCCAGGGTGACCGTGAAGCTGGTGGCGGTGCCGACCACGTGGGCGTTGGTGACGATGTCGCCCTTGTCGTCGTAGACGATCCCGGAGCCGAGGCCGGTCGCGGTGGTGATCTGCACCACCGAGGGCAGGACGTCCTTGATCACCTTCTGGTAGTCGGACTGGAGCTGGTTGCCGCCGCCCGGCTGGGCGGCGGCGCTGCCGGAGGCCCGGACGGAGGGGGTCGCGGACCCGGCCGCCCCCGAGGAGGTGAACGAGGAGGAGGACGACGAGGACGAGCCGCTGCTGCACCCGGCCGCCACGAGCGCGGTCAGCACCGCGACGGCGGCGGGCGCCAGCACCCTCCGGTCGAAGGCCTTCGGCCCGGTCGGGCGCGGTCCGGCCGGAATCGGACGGGTGGGCTCCTTCTTGCGGTTCACCGGTGACGCCTCCGGATTCCTCGGCACACGGCCGCACGGGGCCGATCGGACAGGGCGCAGAGATCTTTGTCAGCATTTCACCGAAATGTCCGAATGCCTGGCTCCGACTCGCCCGCGGCACCGGTACGAAACCCGCACGCCCTAGGATTCGGCCATGACTTGGTTGATCACCGGCGGTGCCGGATACATCGGCGGGCACGTCGTGCAGCAGCTCCTCGACGCGGGCGAGCGCGTGGCCGTACTGGACGACCTGAGCACCGGTGACCGGGCCCGGCTGCCGAAGGAGGTCGTCCTGGTCGAGGGGTCGACCCTGGACCGGACCGCGCTGGACGCGGCCATCCGCGACCACCGGGTGGAGGGCGTGCTCCACTTCGCCGCCAAGAAGCAGGTCGGCGAGTCGGTCGAGCAGCCCTTCCTGTACTACCGGGAGAACATGATCGGCCTCCAGACCGTGCTGGAGGCCGCGGCCGAGGGCGGCGTCAAGCGCTTCCTGTTCTCCTCCTCCGCCGCCGTCTACGGCATGCCGGACGTCGACCTGGTCACCGAGTCGACCCCGTGCGCGCCGATGAGCCCCTACGGCGAGACCAAGCTGGCCGGCGAGTGGCTGGTCGCCGCGGCCGGCAAGGCCCACGGCATGTCCACCGTCGCGCTGCGCTACTTCAACGTGGCCGGCGCCGCCTCGCCGGAGCTCTCCGACGCCGGCGTCTTCAACCTGATCCCGATGGTCTTCGAGCGGCTCACCGCCGGCCGGGCCCCGCTGGTGTTCGGCGACGACTACCCGACGCCGGACGGCACCTGCGTCCGCGACTTCATCCACGTCTCCGACATCGCCTCGGCGCACGTGGCCGCGGCGAAGCGCCTGGCCGCCGACCCGGCCGGGGAGACCTCCCTGGTGCTCAACATCGGCCGCGGCGAGGGCGTCAGCGTGCGGGAGATGCTGGACGTGATCGGCAAGGTCACCGGCTACGACACCACGCCGGAGATCACCCCCCGCCGCGCCGGCGACCCGGCCCGGGTGGTGGCCTCGGCCGACCTGATCCGCCGCGAGCTGGACTGGACCGCCCGGCACGAGGTCGAGGACATGGTCGCCTCGGCCTGGGAGGGCTGGTGCAGCCGCCACCCGGAGGCCCGCAAGTAGTCCGCACCCGACCGCGGGCGCGGCGGAGGCCCTGGCCCCCGCCGCGTCCGGGTCAGTGCGAGGGCACCGCCGTGCCGTAGAAGGCGTCCAGCGCGTACACGCAGCGGTCCTTGCTGCCGACGAACACCTTGCCGCCGACCGCGACCGGCGAGCCGGTCAGCTCGCCCTTGGTGCCGAGTTCCCAGCGCAGCTGACCGCTGGCCAGGTCCAGGGTGTGCAGCGAGTGGTCCCGGCTGCCGAGGTGGACCAGCCCGTCGGCGACCGCCGGGGAGCCGACGATCTCGCCCCGAGCCGTGTAGCGCCAGCGCTCCCGGCCGCCGGCCGCCTCGAGGGCGTACAGCACCTCGCCGCTGCCGACCAGCACCATGCCGTCGCCCACCACCACCGGCTCGGCGCCCTGCCGGGTACCGGTGGCCGCGCGCCAGCGGTCCCGGCCGGTGGCGGCGTCCAGCGCGTACACGGTGCCCAGGTAGTCGGCCACGTAGACCGCGTCGGCGTCCAGCGCCGGCGGGGTGAACAGCACCACCGGGGCCTCGAACCGCCAGCGCTCGGCACCGCTCGCCGCGTCCAGCGCGTACACCCTGGTCCCGGCCGTCACGTAGAGCACGCCGGCCCGCTCGACCGGGCGGGACGGCACGTCCTCGCCGACCGGGACCGACCAGCGCAGGCCGGAGCCGCGCGGATCCACGCAGCGCAGCCGGCCGCCGCCGTAGTAGTAGGCCGAACCGGCCACCAGCGCGGGCCCCGACTGCGGGTTCTCGTAGTCCTGCTGGGCGTCGTCGGCCCGCCACAGCTCGGCACCGGTGACCGCCGAGCGCAGCTGGACGCCGCCGCCCCGGACACCGCAGCAGAGCACGCCGTCGGCCGCGTCCAGCGCGTACACCCAGCCGTCCAGCGAGTGCCGCCAGCGCTCGGTGCCGTCCGCGACGTCGACCGTGTAGAGGTGGGGGCCGTCGGCCGCGTGCACCCGCCCGGCGTCCACGGCCAGGGCCCAGGCGACGTCCCGGGTCTTGTAGCGGCGCTGCCCGGACGCGATGTCCAGGGCGTGCACCTCGAAGCTGGAGACGAACAGGGTGCCGTCGGCGACCACGGGGGTGCCCCAGACGTCGTTGGACATCCGGAACCGCCAGGGGCGCCAGCGGGCGGCGCGGGCCGGGGGCGGGGTGATCCGGCGGACCCAGTCCGTCTCGGCGGGCGGTGCGCCCGGGCCGGTCTGCTCGGCGCGCGGGCCGGGTCCTATCCGGACCGAGGCCCCGGGCAGCCGGACCTCCGCCTCGTCCTCGCCGGCCGGCCGGCGGTGGCGGCTGGGGGCGGAGATCTTCTCGGTGGCGGCCTCGGTGTCCGGACCGGGCGGCGCGCTGTGCACCGGACCGGCGGACGGCGGCGCGTGCCCGGCCACCTGCCGGGTGCGCGGGTCGTCCACCGCCGGCAGGGCGGAGTGCGCCGCCGACCCGTGGCCGACCTGGTGCTGGTGGTGCGGCGGCACCGGCTGCGACGGCACCGGCTGCGGCGGCACCTGCTGCGGCGGGACGACCGGCGGCCGCACCACCGGGGGCTGCGCAGCCGCGGGCGCCGGGCGGCGGCGCTTCTGCTCGATCAGGGCGAGCGCGTTGGGCGGCAGCCAGTCCCCGGCCTCGCCGGAGGCGTCGTCCCGGGAGAACAGGTGCGGGGCCAGCTCGACCTGGATCTGCTCCGGGGTCGGCCGGTGCTCGGGGGCCGGCCGCATGCAGGCCCGCACCAGGTCGACCAGCTCGGCCGGCAGGCCGGAGAGGTCGGGCTGCTCGCGCAGCAGCTGGAACACCGTCTCCACCGGGTTGGCGCCCCGGTAGGGCGGATGGCCGGTGGCACAGAAGACCAGCAGCGAGCCGAGCGAGAAGACGTCGCTGGCGCCGGTGACGCCGCGGCTGTCCCTGGCCTGCTCCGGCGACATGTACGCCGGGGTGCCGACCGCGACATTGGTCATGGTGAGCCGGGTGCTGGAGACCCCGGCGGCGATACCGAAGTCGATCACCCGGGGGCCGTCCTCGACCACCAGGACGTTGGACGGCTTGAGGTCGCGGTGCACCAGCCCGGCGGCGTGGATGGACTGCAGCGCCTCGGCGATGCCGGCGACCAGCCAGCGCACCGCCCCGACCGGCAGCGGCCCGCAGTCGGTGACCAGGTCCTCCAGGGACGGCGCCGGCACGTACGCGGTGGCCAGCCAGGGCACCCGGGCGTCCGCGTCGGCGTCGACCACGGCCGCGGTGTAGAAACCGCCGACCGTCTTGGCGGCCGCGATCTCCCGCGCGAACCGGACCCGGAACAGCTCGTCCTCGGCCAGCTCCCCCCGGACGGTCTTGATGGCCACCCGCCGGCCGGACGCGGACCGCGCCAGATAGACCAGGCCCATTCCCCCCGCCCCGAGCCGCCCCAGCACCTCGAAGGGCCCGATCCGCCTCGGATCGTGCGCCGTCAGCTGGTCCACCCGCTGCCACCTCCCCGTATTGAGCACCGCCCGCGTGGTGCCGAGCACCCACCGCGTGGTGCCGGACCCGATTCTCCAATGCCGCCCGGCCCATCACCAACCTCCCCCGCCCAGAGCCCTGTCCGGCCCGCGGGTGGGGCCACGGCCCGGTCAGCGACTCCGGAACGGCCGGATCCTGACGTCCGCTCCGGCCCGGGCTTGCGCCCGACACGCCCGGAGCCACCGTGAGGGGCGACTCACACCCCCGGTTACTTCGTCACGCTCCGTTACTCGATAACCCCTCAGCGAAGGGGTCGTCACCCTGTGGCGTCATCGGTGCACGGGGGGGCGTCATGACGCCCTCCGGAGGCCCGTGAATATCCGTCCGAAGGCCCTGGAGCCCCTATACCAACCCCCGGGCGGAGTAATTGTCACATCACCGAATCGCGCCAAGATCGGGCCACGGTAAGCTGACGGCATGACAGGACAAGTTCGCACCGTCGACGGTCGCGTCGCCGGGCGACGCGGACAGGAGACGCGGCAGAAGCTGCTCGACTGCCTCCGCGAGATGCTCAGCACGTCGCCCTATCGGGACGTCAAGGTCATCGACGTCGCCCGTATGGCGGGTACCTCCCCCGCGACCTTCTACCAGTACTTCCCGGATGTCGAGGGCGCTGTCCTCGAAATCGCCGAGGAAATGGCCAAGGACGCCGACACGCTCAAAGAGCTGGTGGCCGGAAAGTCCTGGGCAGGGAAGTCCGGCACGACCACTTCGGAAGAACTGGTCGACGGATTCCTCGCCTTCTGGCGCAAGAACGACGCCATTCTCCGAGTGGTCACGCTCGGTGCCGCGGAAGGGGACAAGCGGTTCTTCAAGATCCGCATGACCGTCCTCAACGCGGTCGCCAAGCCACTCGCGGAAGCCGTCAAGGAACTCCAGGCGAAGGGCCAGGCAGACAAATCACTGGATCCGGCCGCCGTGGCCGGGTCACTGGTCTCGCTGCTCGCCTCCGCGGCCGAGCACCAGAAGGCCTTCACTTCCTGGGGCGTCAAGGTCAAGGACCTCAAGCCCAACCTCGCTCCCCTGGTGTACCTGGGCGTCACCGGCAAGAAGGCGCCCAAGTAGACCGATCCGCTACGACCCACCCTTCCGCTTCGCGCGCGCCCCGGCCTCCTGTCCGGGGTACGACGGACGGCGGCCGTGTCCTCGGGGGAGGTCCGCCGGCGGTCCGCTGCGCGCCACGACATGCCTGTGGGCGGTCACCCTTGCGAGGGTGACCGCCCACAGGCATGTCGTGCCGCCCCGGGGCCCTGCGGGGCCTACAACGGCCCCCGGGCGCCCCGAGGGGCCCGGGCAGGGTCGGGCGAGGGCGTCACGGGCAGCGGACGACCTGGCCGGCGTAGGCGAGGCCGCCGCCGAAGCCGAACAGGAGCACCGGGTCGCCGGGCGACAGCTCCCCGCGCTCGACCAGCTTGGAGAAGGCCAGCGGCACCGAGGCCGCCGAGGTGTTGCCGGAGTCCACCACGTCCCGGGCGACCACCGCGTCGGTGACCCCCAGCCGGGACGCGATCGCGTCGATGATGCGCAGATTGGCCTGGTGCGGCACGAAGCCCTTGAGCTCGGACGGGTCGATCCCGGCCCGCTCGCAGGCCTGCCGGGCCAGCGGGGCGATCTGCGTGGTCGCCCAGCGGAACACCGACTGGCCCTGCTGGCTGATCACCGGGTCCCAGCCGGTGATCACCACGGCGTCGCCCCGCTCGGGCTCCGAGCCCCAGACCACCGGGCCGATGCCGGGCTCGGCGCCCTCCTCCTGGGCCTCGACCAGCGCCGCGCCGGCGCCGTCGCCGAAGATCACGCAGGTGGACCGGTCGGTCCAGTCGAGGGTGTCCGACATCCGCTCCGCGCCGATCACCAGGGCCTTGGTGGCCGCCCCGGCCCGGATCGCGTGGTCCGCGGTGGCCAGCGCGTAGGAGAAGCCCGAGCAGACCGTGTTGATGTCGTAGGCGGCCGGGGAGCGGATCCCGAGCCGGGCGGCGACGGCGGCGGCCGTGTTGGGGCTGCGCTCCACCGCGGTGCAGGTGGCCACCACGACCAGGTCGACCTCGGCGGCCGAGCGGCCGCTGTTCGCCAGGGCCTTCTGGGCCGCCTCGGTGGCGAGGTCGACGACGGTCTCGTCCTCCGCGATGTGCCGCGTCCGGATGCCGACGCGGCTGCGGATCCACTCGTCGTCGGTGTCGACCAGCTTCGACAGGTCGTCGTTGGTGAGGACCTTGGGGGGCTGGTAGTGGCCGAGTGCCACGATGCGCGAACCGGTCATACTGCCCACTCAACCCGGTTACCCGCTGGTCAGTCGGGCGCGACCGGCTACAGGATCCGCGCCGGGATGCTGTAGGAGGCCGACAAGGACCGTTGCGGCAGGCGGGTCCCGATCGGACGCGCAAAGACAGTCGTGGACGAACGACCGCCCGGTCCGGGCCGCTCAGGCCGCCAGCGAGCCGGCGTCCCCCATCACGATCACCGGACGGGCGGCCGGGTCGAGGGTACGGATCAACTCCGCCATTTTGTCCTCCGGCACCGAGACGCAGCCGTGTGTCGGACCGCCGTGGTCGACGTGGATCCAGATCCCGCCGCCCTTGGTCGAGCCGTTGGGGCGGCGCGGGTCCAGCGGGGAGTTGCCGGGCACCCGGTTGTAGTCGATCGCGACCACGTAGTCGAAGGAGCCGGCCAGCTGCTCGCCGGCGAAGCCCCGGCCGGAGACCACGAAGTTCGAGTCCCGGTCGTACGGGAGCTTGCTGCCCGGGTCGGCCTTGCGGCCGCCGGCGTCGGTGAGCGAGAAGACGCCGATCGGGCTGCGCAGGTCGCCCTCGTTGTGGTCGGTGGTCCAGCCCTTGAAGGCGTTGTGGCCCTGCCAGGTCTCGCCGGCCACCCAGCGGCCCTCACCGGTGCGGGTCCACAGCGTGACGGCGCTCCGGTTGGTGTCCTTGCCCTCGCCGGAGGCCAGCACCACCTGGGTGGTGTCGGCGGGTATCCGGCCGGCGAAGGAGGCGCCGAGGCCCGGGATGGCGGCCACCGAGCCGTCGGTGCGCTCGCTGCGGTCGGCGGCGGGGGTCTCGGTCTGCCGGGCGTCGGCGGCCCGGGCGGCCGGGGCGGCGGTCGGCGAGGGCTGGTCGGCCGCGGGCTGCGCGGCGACGCCCTCGGCGCCGGGGCCGTCGGCACTGGTCACACCGGGCTTGGCGGCGTCCTCGCCGACGGTGTACCAGCCGGCGGCGGCCGCCAGCAGCAGGGCGGTGCCGGCGGTGACGGCGCGGCCGGTGCGCTTCTTCCTGGGCTTGCGGCGGTGGCCCCGGGCGGCCGCGCGCGGGCCGGGAGCGGCGGCGGCGCTCCGCTGCTGCGGCAGCGGCACCACCGGCGGCGCCGGGTCCTGCGGCTCGGGCCGGTACTCGTCCGCGTAGCCGTAGCCGTCCTGGTGGGAGCCCTGCTGGACGTCCTGGTAGGCATATCCGTCGTACACCGGCTGCTGGTCCGCCGGGAAGGCCGGCTCGGCGGCGTACGCCTGGAAGGGCCGGTCGTACACATCGTGGTCGGCGAGGCTCCGGTAGCCGTACCCGGGGTCCTGGCCCTCGTACACGGTTCCGTATTCCTGCTGGTGCTCGCCGTACGAGGGCTGCGGCACCTCGTGCACCGGCTCGTACGACGGGTACGGGGAGGTGCGACGGTGACCGGACATGTGGCCGATCCTGCCAAACGGAGGCCGCGTTGGGAAACCCGGGGGCTGTGCGGGCCCGGTGAAGAAGGCGCGCCGCCCGGGCCGCGGGGGCCCGGGCGGCGGAGCGTGCGTCAGAGGCGCATCGCCTGCGGGGTCTCCCGACGGGCCAGGTCGGGGCCGTCGTACTCGCGGATGACCTCGTAGCGGGTGTTGCGCTCGACCGGGCGGAAGCCGGCGTCCCGGATCAGGCCGAGCAGGTCCTCGCGGCCCAGCTTGTTCGGGGTGCCGAAGTTGTCCGCGTCATGGGTGATCTTGTACTCGACCACCGAGCCGTCCATGTCGTCCGCGCCGTGGCTGAGCGCCAGCTGGGCGGTGGTGACGCCGTGCATCACCCAGAAGACCTTGACGTGCGGCACGTTGTCGAAGAGCAGCCGGGAGACCGCGAAGGTCTTCAGCGCCTCGGCTCCGGTGGCCATCTCGGCGCGCGCCATCAGCTTGTTGCGCACGACGCCGTCCTTGGAGTCGTGGAAGTCGTGCTGGAAGCGCAGCGGGATGAAGACCTGGAAGCCGCCGGTCTCGTCCTGGAGCTCGCGCAGCCGCAGCACGTGGTCCACCCGGTGGCGGGGCTCCTCGATGTGGCCGTACAGCATGGTGGCCGGGGTCTTGAGGCCCTTGCTGTGGGCGAGCCGGTGGATCCGCGACCAGTCCTCCCAGTGGGTGTCGTGGTCGACGATGTGCTGGCGGACCTCCCAGTCGAAGATCTCCGCGCCGCCGCCGGTCAGCGACTCCAGACCGGCGTCGATCAGCTCGTCCAGGATCTCGTCGGCGGGCAGGCCGCTGATCCGCTCGAACCAGTGGATCTCGGTGGCGGTGAAGGCCTTGAGCGAGACGTTCGGCAGCGCGGCCTTGAGCTCCCGCAGCGAGCGCGGGTAGTAGCGCCACGGCAGGGTGGGGTGGAGGCCGTTGACGATGTGCAGCTCGGTGAGGGAGTCCACCTCCATCGCCTTGGCGAGGCGGACGGCCTCCTCGATGCGCATCGTGTACGCGTCCTTCTCGCCCGGCTTGCGCTGGAACGAGCAGTACGAGCAGGAGGCGCTGCACACGTTGGTCATGTTGAGGTGGCGGTTGACGTTGAAGTGGACGACGTCGCCGTTCTTCACCGTGCGCACGTGGTGGGCGAGCCCGCCCAGCCAGGCCAGGTCGTCGCTCTCGTAGAGCGCGATCCCGTCCTCCCGGGTCAGCCGCTCCCCCGCGTAGACCTTCGCCTCCAGCTCGCGCTTGAGCCCTGCGTCCATGCGGTGCCCCGCCTCCTCCGACTTCGAATCGTTGCCGGAACGAGCGTACGCCCCCACCCGCGGCGACTCGCGGGCAGCCGCCCCGCGCGGGTCAGCCGGCCAGGAGTTCCGCGAGCAGCGCGGGCTCGATGTTGCCGCCGCTCACGACGGCCGCGACGGCCTGCCCGCCGGTCTCGGCGGCCCGGTGGAAGTACGCGGCCGGGGCGACCGCGCCGGACGGCTCGGCGACGATCCGCCCGCGCCGGGCCAGCAGTGCGACGGTGGAGCGGATCTCGTCCTCGGTGACGGTGACGATGTCGTCCACGTAGGCGGTGATGTGCTCGTACGGCAGCACGCCCACCGAAGGGGTGCGCAGACCGTCGGCGATGGTCCGGTAGGTGTCGGCGACCGGCCAGCTGATCCGCTCGCCGGCCCGCAGGCTGGCCCGGGCGTCGGCGGCCAGCTCGGGCTCGACGCCGATCACCCGGATCCCGGGGCGGGTCAGCTTGAGCGCGGCCGCCGTGCCGCCGATCAGCCCGCCGCCGCTGACCGGGACGAGCACGGTGTCCAGCTCCGCCGGGGCGTCGTCGGCGATCTCCAGGCCGACCGTGCCCTGACCCGCGATGATGAACGGATCGTCGTACGGGGGCACCCAGACATAGCCGTGCTGCTCGGCCAGTTCACCGGGCACCACGTCCCGCTGCTCCGGCGACACCACCAGCACCTCGGCGCCGAACGACCGGGTGGCCTCGATCTTGACCGCCGGCGAGGTGTCCGGCATCACGATCACGGCCTTGATCCCGAGCAGCTGCGCGGCGTACGCCACCGCCTGCGCGTGGTTGCCACTGGACTGGGCGACCACGCCGCGGGCGCGCTCCTCCTCGCTCAGCGCGGCGAGCCGGTTGTACGCGCCCCGGGTCTTGAACGCCCCGGTCGGCTGGAGGTTCTCCGGCTTCAGCCAGAGCCGGCGCTCGCCGTCCGCCGCCCAGGGCGCGGGGACCAGCGGGGTGCGCACCGCGACCCCCTCGATCCGCCGACGGGCCGCGCGCAGCTCCTCCAGGCCGACCAGTGCCATGTCCACCACTCCCCCGTGTGCTCTCGTTCGTCCGGTCCGCCCCGCGGCGGTCACCCGCCGCGGCGACTACTCGCCGCGGCAGCTACTCGCCGCGAAGGCACTCCCCGCGGCGGTCACTCGCCGTCGGCGAACGGCAGCTCGCTGACCCGGCTCTCCCACTTGGTGGAGAGTACGACGGTGGTCCGGGTCCGGGCCACACCCTTCGTGCCCGAAATCCGCTTCACCACCGACTCCAGGCCCTCGACGTCCGGCACCCGGACCTTGAGCATGTACGAGTCGTCACCGGCGATGAACCAGCAGTCCTCGACCTCCCCCAGGTCCTTCAGCCGGAACGCCACGTCCTCGTGGTCCGCCGCGTCGGTCAGCTGGAGGCCGATCAGGGCCGTCACGCCGAAGCCGAGCGAGGCCGGGTTGACCGTCGCGCGGTAGCCGGTGATCACACCGGCCTGCTCCAGGCGGTTGATCCGGTCCGTGACGCTCGGGCCGGAGAGGCCGACCAGCCGGCCCAGCTCGGCGTAGGACGCGCGGCCGTTCTCCCGGAGCGCCTGGATGAGCTGTCTGTCCACCGTGTCCATATACCGTCCGCGTCCTTCCGAACCTCACCAGACCCACAGATCATTATCCGGATTCAAAGGCGCCGTGCTCGCACCAACCCGGATATCGCAGAGAACATACTCTCCCGTCCTGCGGCTCCTCACTCCCCCTCAGGCCGGACGCTCCGCCGCGCGCGCCGCCCCGCCCAACTCACCCTCCCAGCGCCGGTACAGCGTGTGGGGCACGCCGACGGCGTCCAGGACCCGTCCGGCGACGAAGTCGACCAGCTCCCGGACGGTGGAGCCGCCGGCGTAGAACCCGGGCGAGGCGGGCAGTACCACCGCGCCCTGCGCGTCCAGCTCCACCAAGTGCTTCAACGTCACCCCGTTGAGTGGTGCCTCCCGGACGCAGACGACCAGCGGACGCCGCTCCTTGAGGGTGACGCTGGCCACACGCTGGAGCAGGTCCTTGCTGAGGCCCAGCGCGATCCCGGCCACCGCGCCGGTGGTCGCGGGCACCACCAGCATCCCCTTCGCCGGGTAGGAGCCGCTGGACGGACCGGCCGCGAAGTCCCCGGCCGGCCAGTACCGGACGTCCTCCAGGGCGTCCGCCGCCGTCCCCAGCCACAACGCCAGGTCCGCGCGCCAGTGCGCGTCCCGGAAGGCGATACCGGTCTCGTCGAGGATCGTCAGCCGGGCCGCGCGGCTGACCACCAGGTCGACGGACTCGCCGGCGGCGAGGAGGGCTCGGATCACGGACGCGGCGTACGGGGTGCCGGACGCGCCGGAGACCCCGACGATCCAGGGGCGGCGCACGGGCTGCTCAGGCTTTTCCATAGTGCTTCCTTTCTATCCCCACCCCGCCCCGGCCCGCCCTGGGAGGATGGCCGCATGGCCCCGACCCTCGTCGACCTGACCCACCAGGTGACCACCGCGATGCCGGTCTACCCCGGCGATCCGGCCGTCCTCCTGGAGCCCGCCCTCACCACCGCCACCGCCGGGGTGAACGTGCTCGCGGTGCACCTCGGCTCGCAGTCCGGCACCCATGTCGACGCGCCGTACCACGTCGACGTCACCTGGCCGACGCTGGACGGCCTGCCGCTGGAGCGGTTCACCGGCCCGGCCGTGGTGGCCGACCTGCGCGGTCTGGAGCCGCGCGCCGAGGTCACCGCCGAGCAGCTCGCGCCCGCCCTGGAGCTGGCCGGCGAGGGCACCGTCCTGCTGCTCGCCACCGGGTGGGCGCGGCACTGGGGCACCGACGCCTATCTGGCCCACCCGTCCCTGACCGCCCGGGCCGCCGAGGCGATCGTGGCGGCCGGGGTCCGCACGGTCGGGGTGGACGCGCTGAGCGTCGACCCCACCCCCGATCCCGGCCCGGGCGACCCGGCGGTGGCGGCGCTGCTCGCCGACCTCACCGACGAGCACGACCAACCGGCCGCCGAGGAGCCCACGCTGGCGGCCCACCGGGTGCTGCTCGGGGCGCCGGGCGGCGGGGTGATCGCGGAGAACCTGACCGATCTGCGGCCGCTGCTGGCGGCGCAGGAGGCGGGGCGGGCGGTCGAGGTGTCGCTCTTCCCGCTCCGGCTGGTCGCGGCGGACGGGGCTCCGGTCCGGGCGGTGGCCCGATTGGGGTGAACCCCTCGCCGCACTCGGGCACTTGGTCTAGACCATCATTGGCGGGCGGCGGTACGCTGTCCGGCCATGGCAGAGATCATCGGAGTCGTCGAGCAGCTCTGGCGCTACCCCGTGAAATCCACCGGCGGCGAGCGGCTCGACTCCGTCGAGGTGGACGACCGCGGGCTCGCGGGCGACCGCCTCTACGCCGTGCGCGACGGCCAGGGCAAGTTCGGCTCCGGCAAGAACACCCGCCGCTTCCGGCGGATGGACGGCCTGCTGCGCCTCTCCTCCCGGCTCGGCCACCGGCTCGACGGCCCCGAGCTGTTCGACCCGCTCGGGCAGCCGGTCGCCGACCCGACCGCCTTCCTGCGCGCCTACCTCCAGCGCGAGGACGTCGAACTCGCCCGCGAGGACGCCGTCTCCCACTTCGACCAGCTCCCGGTGAGCGTGCTCACCACCGCCACCCTGGACTGGGTCGCCCGCGCCGCGCCGACCGCCGCGGTCGACATCCGCCGCTTCCGCCCTAACATCCTGCTGCGCACCCCGCCCGGCACCCCGCCGTTCAGCGAGGACACCTGGTTCGGCCGGGAGGCCCGGACCGGCGCCCGCTCGGGCGCCCGGCTCGCCTTCGTCCGCGCCAGCGAACGCTGCGCGATGGTCACCGTCGCGCAGCCCGGCCTGCCGCACGCCCCCGAGATCCTCAAGGCCATCGCCCGGTCCCACGACACCCGGCTCGACGCCCTCGCCGAGGTCGCCACCCCGGGACGCCTCACCGTCGGGGACACGCTGACGATCGACTGACCGCCGGCCGTCACCCCACCGTCCGTCAATTCACACCCCTGTCTCGTCACTTGACTGACGTACGCCTATCCTGTCTTACTGTCGTAAGACAGGAGAACAACTGGTGATCGAGTTCGTGCTCGACGGCCGCTCACGGGTGGCCACGTACATGCAGCTGGTCCTGCAGGTGAAGCAGGCGCTGCGGGTCGGACTCGCGCAACCGGGGGACCGGCTCCCCAAGGTGCGCGACGTGGCCCAGGCGCTGGCGATCAACCCCAACACCGTGCTCAAGGCCTACCGGGAGCTGGAGCTGGAAGGGCTCGCCGAGGGCCGGCCCGGCGTGGGGACGTTCCTCGTCCGCACCCTGGCCGGACCCGCCCTGGCCCACCAGGCCGAACTGCGGGCGGAGTTGGTGGCCTGGCTGCACCGCGCGCAGGCCGCCGGACTCACCCGCGAGGACATCACCGCACTCGTCGACACCACCCTGCGAGCCACCCCGGACCGGCCGCCCACCGACGGCGCCGCACCGGCCTGAACGTCATCCTGGGGGAGACAACATGACGGAAGTCGCTCTGCACACCGAGGCGTTGGGCAAGCGCTACGGGCAGACCTGGGCACTCCAGGACTGCTCGCTGGAGCTCCCGGCCGGGCGGATCGCCGCCCTGGTCGGGCCCAACGGCGCCGGCAAGTCCACCCTGCTCCACCTCGCCGTCGGCCTGCTCCGGCCCGACACCGGGCAGGTCCGGGTCTTCGGACGGGACCCGCGCGAGGACCCCGACGCCCGGGCCGACCTCGGCTTCGTCGCCCAGGACACCCCGCTCTACCCCGACTTCACCGCCACCGAGCTGATCACCATGGGCCGGCGGCTCAACCCGCACGGATGGGACGACTCGATCGCCCGCGACCGGCTCACCCGGCTCGGCCTCCCGCCGGACAAGCGCGTCGGCCGGCTCTCCGGCGGCCAGCGCGCCCAGGTCGCACTGGCGCTGGCGCTGGCCAAACGGCCCCGGCTGCTCCTGCTCGACGAGCCGGTGGCGGCACTGGACCCGCTCGCCCGGCACGAGTTCATGCAGGCCCTGATGGGCGCCGTGGGCGAGTACGGCACCACCGTCCTGCTCTCCTCCCATCTGCTGAACGACCTGGAACGGGTCTGCGACCACCTGGTGCTGCTGCACACCTCACAGGTCCGGCTCTCCGCCCCGGTGGACGATCTGCTCGCCTCGCACTGCCGGCTGGTCGGCCCCCGGATCCCCGACGGCGCCGCCGTGCCCGGGGTGGCCGAGGTGGTCCGGGCCAGTCACACCGAACGGCAGTCCACCCTGCTCGTCCGCACCGACGGCCCGGTCGACGAGAGCCGCTGGACCGTGCACGAGGTCACCCTGGAGGACCTCGTCCTCGCCCATCTCGGTGCCTCGGCGGGCCCCACCGCCGGCCCGACCGCCGGCCCGTCCGCCGGCCCGTCCGCCGGTCCTACCGCCTCGGAGGTGGCCGCATGATCTGGCTGACCTGGCGCCAGCACCGCAAGCAGGCTCTGTGGACGGCCGCGGCGCTCCTCGCGCTCGCCGCCGTCCTGGTCCCCACCGGCCTGGCCATGCGCTCCTCCTTCCAGGACTCCGGCCTCGGCGCCTGCCTGCGCGCACTGGGCCACGCCGAACTCGTCGACAACGGCGGCTGCGAGGCGCTGAGCGAGCGCTTCCGGAACAAGTACGACTCGACCGCCTACCTGGCCGTGCTCCTGGTCCTGCTGCCGGTCCTCGCCGGCGTCTTCCTCGGCGCCCCGCTGGTCGCCCGGGAGGTCGAGAACGGCACCCACCGGCTGGTCTGGACCCAGGGCATCAGCCGCCGGCGCTGGATCCTCACCAAGTTCGGCCTGGTCGGCGCGGTCACCCTGGTCCTGTCCGTCGGCTACGCGCTCGGCGCCGCCTGGTGGCTGCGGCCGCTCGCCGACAACGGCCTCGGCCGCTTCCGCTACCTGGTCTTCGACGTCCAGGGCATCGCGCCGATCGGGTACACGCTGTTCGCGGTCGCGCTCGGCATCCTGGCCGGCACTCTCGCCCGCCGGGTACTGCCCGCGATGGGCATCTCGCTCGCGGCGTTCATCGCCGTCCGCGCCCTGGTCGAGCTGTTCGCCCGCCCGCACTTCCTGCCGGCCAAAACGCTCACCTACGCGATCGACAGCCCGCTGATGGCCAACCGCTTCGCCGGCTCCTGGATCTACCAGGAGGGCGTCCGCAACGGCACCGGCGCCCTCGTCCTCCCCGACGGCCGGATCGGCTGCGCCCCCGAGACCGGCGACAGCGCCGGGTGCCTGGCCCGGATCGCCCAGGACTACGGCCCCGCCCCGCTCACCAACTGGCAGGAGTACCAGCCGGCCGACCGCTTCTGGACCTTCCAGGCGATCGAGACCGGGATCTTCCTCGCCCTGACCGTCCTGCTGGTCACCGTCGCCGTCCGCCGGGTCCGCCGGATCTCCTGAGACCGGGGCGGGCCGGGCACGGGGCGGGCCCGCCCCCTCCCGGGCCCGCCGCGACAGCGGGCTCAGCGGCGCTCCGGGAGCAGGCACAGCGGGTGACCGGCCGGGTCGGCGTAGACCAACCACCCGCCGGCGTCCTGGAGCAGGGTCGCCCCGAGGGCCCGGACGGCGGGGTCGGCGGTGGCGAGGTCGGGCACGTCGACGTCCAGATGGGCCTGCTGCGGGTGCTCCGGGTCCGGCCAGCGGGGCGGGCGGTACCCGGCGACCCGCTGGAAGCAGAGCACCCGGCCGTCGGGGGTGTGCAGGGTGGACCAGTCCGCGCCCAGCGACCAGCGCGGATCCGGGCGGTCCACCTCGCCGCCGAGCAGCCCGGCGTAGAACCGGGCCAGCGCGGCCGGGTCCGGACAGTCGAGCACGAGGCACTGCAACCGGCCGATCATCGGGGCTCCTTCGGGAGGGTTCGGGGTCGGCGGCCGCGGGCTCCGGTGGCCGTGCTGGACAAGCCGACCGAAGATCGTAACCATGCTCGGATGACCACTCCGGACGAATCCGTGCACGCTCGCCTCGACCGGCTGCGCCGCGACCGCGGGCTGCTCACTCCCGCCGAACTGCTCGACCTCGCCGAGTACGGGGTCACGGTGCTCGACCCGTTCTCGGTGATCGTCTCCCGGCAGGTGAAGCTCGGACCCGACAATGTGCTCCACCCCGGTGTCGTCGTCGAGTGCGACGAGCAGAGCCGCTGCGTACTCGGCCCTGGCAACCTGCTGTACGGCGGCACCCGGATCAGCGCCGCCGACGGGGGCAGCATCACCATCGGCGCCCGCTCGCAGATCGGCGACGGCGGCACCCGGATCATCGCCGGGGCCCACGAGAGCATCGAGATCGGTGACGAGGTCCGGCTCATGGACGGCGTCGAGGTCACCGGCGACAGCCTGCTCGGCAGCGGCTCGCAGATCCTCGGCCGGATCTCGGCCCACTCGGTCGAACTCGGCGCCGGCCGACCGCACACCTTCCCGGACCCGGACGGCCGCGGCGGCGTCATCAAGGGGTACGGCCGGGCCACGGGAGCCCTGGTCCGGTCGGGCGACGTGCTCTGGAACATCGGCCACGAGATCGGCCACACGACGACCGAGCGGCAGCGCCTCTACCACCTGGAGGCCCCGCGGCTCGCCCCCGAGCCCACGCTGGAACGCCTGACGGCCGAACACGCGGGCGCCGTGCTCGCGTTCGAGCAGGAGAACCGGGACTTCTTCCGCTACTCGGTGCCCGACCGCGGGGACGAGTACTTCACCCCCGACGGCTTCGCCGAGCGGCACCGGGCCCTGCTCGACGAACAGACCTACGGCCGCAGCCACTTCCACGTCCTCGTCAACGGCTGGGGCCGGATCGTCGGCCGGGTGAACCTGGTGAGCGTCGCCGGCGGCAGCGCCGAGATCGGCTACCGGATCGCCGAGGCCGACGCCCAGCAGGGCCTGGGCCGGGCAGCCGTCGAGGAGGTCTGCCGACTGGCCTCCGCCTCCTACGGGTTGAGCGAGCTCACCGCCGTGAGCTCGCTGGACAACGAGGCCTCCCGCGCCCTGCTCGCCCGCACCGGATTCACCGAGGTCGGCGAGCGGCGCGTCGACGGCGAGAAGGTCATGGCCTACCGCCGGGCCCTCTGAACGGCGGTTCGGCCGCCCGGCCGGTGGGCAGCACTACCGGCATGACGATCCCTCACCGCCTGGTCGGCACCGGCGCCCACAAGGTCCTGGTCCTGCACGACTGGTTCGGCACCAGCGCCGGCTGGGGCCCGTTCCCGGACTACCTGGACGGCTCCGCCTTCAGCTACGCCTTCCTCGACTACCGGGGCTACGGCGACCGCAAGGACGTGGCCGGCGCGTACACCCTGGCCGAGATCGCGGACGACGCGCTCGCGCTGGCCGACCAGCTGGACTGGCCGGAGTTCTCGCTGGTCGGGCACTCGATGGGCGGCAAGGCCGTCCAGCAGGTGCTCGCCCAGGCGCCCGGACGGGTGCGGAAGTTGGCCGGGCTGGCGCCCGTTCCCGCCGGTCCGTACCCGATGGACGCGGACGGCGAGACGCTGTTCTACGGCGCCGCCGAGGACCGCGCCAAGCGGTACGCGATCCTGGACCTGGTGACCGGGCGGCGGGCCGGCCGGGTCTGGCTCGACCTGATGGTGGACCGCTCGCTGGAGCTGTCCACCCGGGAGGCCTTCGGCGGCTACGTCCGCGACTGGGCCACCGCCGACCTGGTGGACCGGGTGGCCGGGAACCCGGTGCCGGTCCGGGTGTTCGTCGGCGAGCACGACCTGCTGCTGACCGCCGACGCGATGCGCGGCACCTTCCTCGCCCACTACCCCAACGCGGAGGTGGCGGAGCTCCCCGGCAGCGGCCACTACCCCATGCACGAGACCCCGGTCGCCCTGGCGGCCGCCCTGGAGGCCTTCCTCGGCGAGTAGCGCACCCGCGGCCGGCTACCCGAGCTGCCGGATCCGCTCCCGGACGGCGGGCGAGGCCTTCGCCCAGGAGCCGCTGTCGAAGGGCGGCAGCGGGTCGTACTCGGCGTGCAGCTGGATCGCCCGGGCGGTGGTCTCGTCGGTGAGCAGGGCGGCGAGGTGCAGCGCCATGTCGATCCCGGCGGAGATCCCGGCGGCGGTGACGATCCGCCCCTGCCGCACCACCCGCTCGGGGAGATAGGTGGCACCGTGGACGGCGAGTTCGCCGGCGGCCGCCCAGTGGGTGGTGGCATCCAGGCCGTCCAGCAGCCCGGCGGCCCCGAGCAGCAGCGCGCCGGTGCACACCGAGGCGGTGAACCGGGTGGTCGCGTGCGTCCGGCGCAGCCAGTCCAGCAGCGCGGCGTCCGTCATCAGCGGCCGGGTGCCGTGCCCGCCCGGGACGAGCAGGACGTCACAGGCCCCGACGTCCGCCCGGCCGGTGGGCACGTCCAGCCGCATCCCGCCGATGCTGTCGGCCACGACCCCCTTCTCCCCCGCCGACACGAACCGCACGGTGGCGCCCGGCAGATGGCCGAGCACCTGGTACGGGCCGATCGCGTCCAGCGGCTCGAAGTCGTCGAAGAGCAGGATGACGATGTCCATGTGCCGCAGCGTAGACGCGAGTCGGGTCCGCGTACCGCCCCTGGGCAGCGGATTCACGAGAACGAGTGGTCTGCACCACTTGCCTTTACCGGAGCGCATCCAACTCCGCGCCGATGGCCGCGCGGATCGGGTCGTGGGCGGGGGTGAGGGCGTGCGCCGGGTCGGTCCAGCGGTCGTGCGGGTAGAGCCAGACCGGCAGCCGGACGAGGTCGGCGGGCTCCCACTCGTAGCGGGGCCAGACATGGGCGTGCAGCATCGGGTCGGTGTTGCCGAGGATCTCCAGGTTGACCCGCCGGAACGCGGGATCGGCCGCGCGGCAGGCCCGTTCGACGGCCTCGCCGAGGCGGTCGAGGTCCTCCAGGTAGGCGAGCCGACGCGGCCGGGGCAGGTCGGAGAGCCGCTGCACGCCCGGCTCGTCGGTCAGCAGGATCGCGTACCCGGGCAGGAACTGCACGTCCCCGATCACCGCGAACCCGGCTTCCAGCCGCCGGACGACGGTGGGGTTCTCCCCGCGCAGCGCGCTGCCGATCCGGTCGGCCTTCCAGTCGTTCTCGTTGTCGATCATGGATCGATGCTAACGACCCCGGCCGGCGGGCGATCGGGCCCGCGCGGACGCGGAACGCCCGGCCGGGAGGTCCCGGCCGGGCGCGTGGATCCGAGGCGGTGTCAGAACTGGGTGGTGACGGTGACGCCGCTGAAGTCGGTGACGGCGTACAGGCTGAGGTAGCGGTAGCCGGCCGTCGGGTTGGTGACGGTGATGGACTGGGTGGCACCGGCGGCCGTCGAGGCGGCGGTGTAGGCCGTCGGCGACGCCCAGGTGTCCGCGTTGTAGTACAGGTACGCGGTACCGGTGCCGCCGGTGGTGGAGACCTTCAGCGTGCTGGTGCCGGCCGGCAGGTAGACGTACAGGTAGTCGGAGTTGCCGGCGGTCGCGGCGCGGCCGGACCGGGCGCAGTTCTGGCCCATCGCGTCGTTGCGCTGGTCGGCGCAGGCCAGCAGGGAGGTGGCCGGGGCGGTCACGGTGACCGTGGTCGGGGTGACGGCGGTCCGGCCGGTGTCGTCGGTCGCGGTGAGGGCGACGGTGTAGGAGCCGGCCACCGCGTAGGTGTGGCTCGGGTTGCGCTCGTCCGAGGTGGTGCCGTCGCCGAAGGTCCAGTGCCAGGCGGTGATCCGGCCCGGGCCGGTCTGCACGGACCGCTCGCTCACGTTGACGGTGGCGCCGTTCACCGTGGTGTCGAACAGCGCGGTCGGGCCGGCCGCGTAGCAGGCACCGGCGGCGCAGGCGGTGAGCCAGGCGTCGAAGTCGGCGTCGTAGGAGGTGCCGAGGTTGTTGTAGACCGCGTAGCCGCCGGTGTAGTCGGCGACGCGGAACCGCGCCAGCATGGCCTGCACGTCGGCCGGGTGCTTCTCCAGCATGTAGCGGACGGCCAGGTAGCCCCACGGGTAGACCCGGGTCGAGTCCGAGTTGGCGTAGGTGTTCTGGAAGAGGGTGCTGAGCTTGTAGGTGTGCTGGGCGGCCTGCGCCATCGCGTCGGTGTCGGTGGTGGCGCGGTAGGTGTACGACATGTACTCGGCGAGGCCCTCGACCCACCAGATGTCCGGGACGGAGGTCTGGGTGGAGAAGTTGCCCTTCATGTCGTAGATGCCGTCGAGGTAGTGGCTGTACTCGTGGTTGAGGTTCCAGACCCGGGCGGTGTCCTTGGTGTTCCAGGCCTTCTGGTACATCACGTTCACGGCCCGGCTGTTGGGGTTGGTCGGGTCCATGACGGTCTGGCCGCCGTTGTCGGTCGAGTTGCCGTAGATCGCCCACGAGTAGGTGGTGTAGTCGGCCTTGTTGGCGAAGATCCCGAGGGTGACGGTCTTGGCGTACTGGTTCGGGATCGGGCCGTTGTCCTTGACCACGCTGTGGAAGAACGTGTCCTCGCCGCGCAGGCTGGTGCAGGCGGCCTCGAGTTCGGCGGCCGACAGGGCCTGGGCCTGGATGGTGCGGTTGTCGCAGACCAGCTGGTTCGGCAGGACCACCGAGGTGAGCTTGGCCGGCAGGTTGCAGATGCCGTAGTACGAGCACTGGCCGTTGTTGTAGTACGCGGCCTGGACGGCCGTGTACACGTACAGCGACCCGAAGGGCGTGAGCAGCGGCGCGGAGTCCAGCACCTTCTTGACCAGCGGCTTGGCCACCGCCTCGGCGGCGGGGCTGGTTCCGGCGAACCGGGCCAGGTCGTTGCCCGCATTGGTGTCGAGCACCGAGTGGGGGCCGCTGAGCAGGTCGCGGTGCTTGATCGCGAAGTCCGCCAGCGAGTTGACGAGGCCCGGGTCGGCGGCGAGCGCCCGGACGAAGTCCTGGTTCCGGTAGCCGCCCCAGAGCGGGTAGTACAGCACCGAGTTGACGGCGCTGATCATCTGCGGGAACGCGTTGTAGGTGTTGTTGTACTCGTCGAGGATCCGCTTGTAGGCGCCGATGTAGCGGGCCTGGACGTTGGCGCTGTCGGTGAGCCACACCACCTCCTTGAGGAGGCTGCCGTTGCTGTCGCTGACGTCGCGCCAGCGGGTGCCGGCGAACAGCGTGTCCAGCGCGGAGGTGACGGCGGTGGTGAGCTCGCCGGTGTACGCGCCGGTCCGGTCCGGGTTGTAGAACTGGATGTAGTAGCCCACCTGCAGGTACTTCACCAGCTGGGTGATACCGGTCGAGCTGTCGCCGCTGTAGCCGGCCGCGAGGTCCTTGAGGGCAGCCGCGACGGACAGCATCCGGGACTGCTGGAAGATGCTGGGGTCGGAACTGCCACTGCTGTACAGCGACTTGACGCAGTCCACGGTCGAGCTCTTGATGAACGCGACCAGGTCGGCCCCGGTGCGGGCCGCGAAGTCGGCCGGGGTGCAGCTCTGCACGGCGAGGGACTTGAACGCGGCGGGGGCGCTCGCCTCGGCCGGATCGTTCAGGCGGGTCGCGCCGATCAGCGCCGGGGGCAGCGCGGCGGCGGGCTCGGCGAGTTCCTCGGAACCCGTCGTCACGGTCGGGGCGGTGAGGCCGACCGGGCCGGACGAGGTCGGGGCCGCCGGGGCCGGGGCCGAACCGGCGGTGGCGGCGGGGGGCGCCGCGAAGGCCGCCTGGGTCGGCAGCACGGCCGTGGCCGTGGCGCAACAGGCGACGACGCCGGCTGCGAGCATGGAGAGTCTGGTGCGCAGGAGCACGCCGAATCCTTCGTGAGTGGGGGCAGCCCGAGTTGGGGTCGGACTGAAGGAAGGAGATGTGGCGTGGATCCTGTCATCGGCTGATGATCAGAACAATGTCACAGGTTATATTGCATGAGATTTTCAGCCACCTTGCCGCCCGCCCCGCCCTCCACGCAGCCGACCTGCGACGGTTCCGGCCGGAACGAACCGGCAGGCAGGCACCGAAGGGGCGTCCGGACACGAGCCGGGCGGCCGCACCGGCCGACGGGCCGTTCGGTCTGGCCGATCTGCGCCCCTGCACGCAGCACCCACACACGACGCCCACACGCGGCACCCGCGAACAGAGGGCCCCGACCTGACGTACGCGACCCATTCACGGCATGCCGAGTGACGCGGGTCACACCCGACCCGCCGATGAGTTTCCGCACCGGCGCCGGTCCTATGTGCATGACGAACACGATGACCGCGAGGACCGCCACCGCTTCCGCCGCCGCCCGCCCACTGCTGACCGCCGGCGCGGTCGCCGGTCCCCTCTTCCTCGCCGTCGGCGTGGTCGGCGGGTCGACCCGGGAGGGCTTCGACTTCACCCGCAACGCGCTCAGCCAGTTGAGCCTCGGCGGGCTCGGGTGGATCCAGCAGACCGCGTTCCTGCTCACCGGCGCGCTGCTGCTCGCGGGCGCCGTCGGACTGCGCCGGGCCCTGCCGGGGAGCACCTGGGCGCCCCGGCTGGTCGGGGTGTTCGGGGCGAGCTTCGTCCTCGACGGGTTCTTCGCCGCCGACCCCGGGGCCGGGTTCCCGGTCGGGGCGCCCGAGGGCCGGGTGACCGAACTGAGCGGGCACGGCCTGGTGCACCTGGTCGGCGGAGCGGTCGGCTTCCTCGCCCTGTGCGCGGCCTTCCTCGTCCTCGCCCGCCACCTGGGCGGACCCTGGGCCCTCGCCTCGCGCGTGGTCGCGGCCGCCGTCCTGCTCGGGTTCGCCGCCTCGGGCGCCACCGTGCTGGCGTTCACCCTGGCCGCCGCGCTCGGACTGCTCTGGCTGACCGCTGTCGCGATCAGGCTCCATGCGTAATGATCATCAATCAGTGGACGACCGAACGGACTTCGAGGAGCACCGCATGACCACCCCCAACGGCCCCGCCAGCTACTTCCCCGCCATCGAGAAGAAGTACGGGCAGCCGGTCGCCCACTGGCAGGAGCTGATCCGCGCCTCCCCGCTGGCCAAGCACATGGAACTGGTCGCCTGGCTCAAGGCCGAGCACGGCATCGGCCACGGGCACGCGAACGCCCTCGTCAAGCACACGCTCGACGAGGGCGGGAAGTAGCCCCGCGGGGCGCGGCCTCAGATGCCGAGGCCGCGCACCATCAGGTCCACCAGCGCGAAGAAGAACAGCGAGATGCCGACGAAGCCGTTGGTCTGGAAGAACGCCCGGTTCAGCCGGGACAGGTCGTTCGGCTTCACGATGGTGTGCTCGTAGACGAAGGCGCCGGCCACCACCAGCAGGCCGATCCAGAACGCGACACCCGCGTCGGTGAGCACCGCGTACCAGCCGAGCAGCAACGTGGTGAGCACATGGCAGCCGCGCGCGCCCCGGATCGCGGCCGGGACGCCGAACCGGGCCGGCACCGAGCGCACCCCGCCCGCCCGGTCGGAGGCCACGTCCTGGCAGGCGTAGATCAGGTCGAAGCCGCCGATCCAGATGCCGACGGCCGCGCCGAGCACCACCGCGTCCCAGGACCAGGTGCCGGTGACGGCCAGCCAGGCGCCCACCGGGCCCATCGCCTGGGCCAGGCCGAGGATCGCCTGCGGGAAGTCGGTGAACCGCTTGCCGTACGGGTAGACCACCATCGGCACCACGGCGACCGGAGCCAGCGCGAGGCAGAGCGGGTTCAGCAGCGCGGCCGCGCCCAGGAAGACCACCAGGGCGACCGCCGAGCCGACGTACGCGGTCTTCAGGGACACCGCGCCGGTGACGAGTTCGCGCCCGGCCGTACGCGGGTTGCGGGCGTCGATCTCCCGGTCGATGATCCGGTTCGCCGCCATGGCGAAGGTCCGGAGCCCGACCATGCAGACCGTGACGACGAAAAGCTCGCCCCAGTGCACCCGCTCGTCGGCCCGGAACATCGCCGTCAGCGCCGCGATGTAGGCGAACGGCAGGGCGAAGACCGAGTGCTCGATCATCACCAGCCGCAGGAAGGACTTGACCTTGCCGGGCGGGACCTCGGGGAGTGCGGCGGCGGTGCTCACAGGCCGTACTCCTTCCAGCGCCGGCTCACCAGGGCGGCGGTCTCCGGGTCGGAGGAGACCATCTCGGGCCAGCCGCCGTCGCGGGTGTAGCCCTCCTCGGGCAGCTTGCGGGTCGCGTCGATACCCGCCTTGCCGCCCCAGAACTGCTGGTACGAGGCGTGGTCGAGGTGGTCGACCGGGCCCTCGACCACGGTGAGGTCGCGGCTGTAGTCGACATTGCCGAAGGCCCGCCAGGCGACCTCCTGGTAGTCGTGGACGTCGCAGTCGGAGTCCACCACGATGATCAGCTTGGTCAGCGACATCATGTGCGCGCCCCAGATGGCGTGCATGGTCTTCTGGGCGTGCTTCGGGTACTTCTTGTCGATCGAGACGATCACGCAGTTGTGGAAGCCGCCGGCCTCGGGCAGGTCGTAGTCGACGATGTCCGGGATGATGATCTTCAGCAGCGGCAGGAAGAAGCGCTCGGTGAACTTGCCCAGCGGGCCGTCCTCCGTCGGCGGCCGGCCGACCACGATGGACTGCAGGATCGGGCGGCGGCGCATCGTCACGCAGTCGATCGTCAGCGCCGGGAACGGCTCCTGCGGCGTGTAGAAGCCGGTGTGGTCGCCGAACGGCCCCTCGGGCAGCATCTCGCCCGGCTCCAGCCAGCCCTCCAGGACCACCTCGGCGTCCGCCGGGACCTGCAGCGGGACCGTCTTGCAGTCCACCATCCGCACCCGCTCGCCCGCGACGAAGCCGGCGAACAGGTACTCGTCGATGTCGCCCGGCAGCGGCGCGGTGGCCGCGTAGGTGACGGCCGGCGGGCAGCCGAAGGCGATCGCGACCGGCAGCCGCTCGCCGCGCTTGGCGGCCACCGCGGCGTGGTTGCGGCTGTCCTTGTGGATCTGCCAGTGCATGCCGATGGTGCGGCGGTCGTGCCGCTGGAGCCGGTACAGACCGAGGTTGCGGATGCCGCTGTCCGGGTCCTTGGTGTGGGTCAGGCCCAGATTGAAGAAGGAGCCGCCGTCCAGCGGCCAGGTGAACAGCGCGGGCAGCTCGTCCAGGTTGACGTCCTCGCCGGTGAGCACCACCTCGTGCACGGGCGCGTCGCCGGACTTCACGTTCTTCGGCGGCACATGGGCCATCGAGGCCAGCTTGCCGAAGGCGTCCCGGAAGCCGGTGAAGCCCTGCGGCAGCTCCGGCTTCAGCAGACCGGAGATCCGGTCGGCGATCTCCTCCGGGCCCTTGAGGCCGAGCGCCTTGGAGAGCCGGCGCTCGGTGCCGAAGACGTTCATCGCCAGCGGCATCGACGAGCCCTTGACGTTCTCGAACAGCAGGGCCGGGCCCTTGGCCTTCTGCACCCGGTCGACGATCTCGCCGATCTCCAGATAGGGGTCCACCTCCGCCTTGATCCGCTTGAGGTCGCCTTCGCGGTCGAGGGCCCGCAGGAACGAGCGGAGATCGTCGTATGCCATGCCTGCCAGTATCCGCCACCCGCTAGCCTGGCCTGTGTCAAGGGCCCCCTCGAAGCGGCACCGGTCGACGGGCCGGCCCGCCGCCACGAGAACGCGCCCGCCACCGACGTCACCCGGGGGAGACCGCCGCCGTGCTGAGGATCCTGACCTTCGTACTCCCGCTCGCCCTGTGGGTGTGGGCCTTCATCGACTGCCTGACCACCCCCGAGGACGAGGTGAAGCACCTGCCCAAGGTGGTCTGGGTGATCATCGTGCTGCTCTTCCCGCTCGTCGGCTCGATCGCCTGGCTGGTGGCCGGCAAGCAGCGCGGGGCGCTGCGGACCGCGCCGGCGGGCGGCCTGGACGCCGACGGCCCGGCGTACGCGCCCCGGCGCGACGGCCGGCCGGTGGCGCCTGACGACAACCCGGAGTTCCTCGCCTCGTTGAAGAAGCACAACAACGAGCACGAGGACATGCTCAAGCAGTGGGAGGCGGATTTGCGCCGCCGCGAGAACGAGCTGCGCGGCAAGGACGACCCGGACGAAGGGCGTCGCGGCTGAGCCCGTGTCGCTCGGACAGCCCACCCGGCATCCACCGGGTGGGCTGCGGTCTTTTTGGTGCATCCCTACGACTGGTCGGACACCACCGGCCCGCCGGCACGGCCTTCACCGCCGCACCAGGCGTCCCGCGGACACCCCCTCGGGAGACCCGGCCCTCCTTGACAGGTACAGCTGTGACCTGCATGTTTCCTCAGGTTACGCTCACCCGACCGCCATCTGGACGACAGCTCGGGGTAATCGAACAGCTACCGGCCGGACGGGCTGAAACGCTTCGCTTTCTGTGCAGCCCTGACATCTAAACGGACGCGACCTTGTACGGAATCGACGCCGAAACCAGCGCGCGGCCCCTCGTACAGTCATAAGTGAAGAAGTGATTCGCAGCCGGGGGCATCGCAGACGTTGGCTGTCGGACAGTTCCCTCACCTTTGGAGTGGTTCGAGATGACGGTTGTGCACCAGGCACCGGTCGACGACGACGTCCCTGAGATCCCCACGGACGTCCGGGGAAGAGTCGCGGAACTGCACGAACTCCGCGAGCAGGTCCGCCGGGGCCCCAGCGAGAAGGCCACCGAGGCCCAGCACGCCAAGGGCAAGCTGACCGCCCGCGAGCGGATCGACCTCCTGCTCGACGAGGGCTCGTTCCGCGAGGTCGAGCCGCTGCGCCGGCACCGCGCCACCGGCTTCGGGCTGGAGGCGAAGAAGCCGCACACCGACGGCGTGGTCGTCGGCTGGGGCACCGTGCACGGCCGGACGGTCTTCACCTACGCCCACGACTTCCGGATCTTCGGCGGCGCGCTCGGCGAGGCCCACGCCCAGAAGATCCACAAGATCATGGACATGGCCATCGCGGCCGGTGCCCCGCTGGTCTCGCTCAACGACGGCGCCGGCGCCCGCATCCAGGAGGGCGTCACCGCGCTCGCCGGCTACGGCGGCATCTTCCAGCGCAACACCAGGGCCTCCGGTGTGATCCCGCAGATCTCCGTGATGCTCGGCCCGTGCGCCGGCGGCGCGGCCTACTCCCCGGCCCTGACCGACTTCGTCTTCATGGTCCGCGAGACCTCGCAGATGTTCATCACCGGCCCGGACGTCGTCCAGGCCGTCACCGGCGAGAAGATCAGCCAGAACGGGCTCGGCGGCGCCGACGTCCACGCCGGCGTCTCCGGCGTCTCGCACTTCGTCTACGACGACGAGCAGTCCTGCATCGAGGAGGTCCGCTACCTCCTCTCGCTGCTGCCGCAGAACAACCGCGAGATGCCCCCGCCCGTCGTCAACGACGACCCGGTGGACCGCCGCAACGACAGCCTGCTCGACCTGGTGCCGGCCGACGGCAACCGGCCGTACGACATGCGCAAGGTCATCGAGGAGATCGTCGACCACGGCGAGTACCTGGAGGTCCACGAGCGCTGGGCCACCAATGTGCTCTGCGTGCTCGCCCGGATCGACGGCCACGTCACCGGCATCATCGCCAACCAGCCGCAGTCGCTGGCCGGCGTCCTGGACATCAACGCCAGCGAGAAGGCCGCGCGCTTCGTCCAGATGTGCGACGCCTTCAACATCCCCCTGGTCACCATGCTCGACGTCCCCGGCTTCCTGCCCGGCGTCGACCAGGAGCACGACGGCATCATCCGGCACGGCGCCAAGCTCCTCTACGCCTACTGCAACGCGACCGTGCCGCGGATCCAGCTGATCCTGCGCAAGGCCTACGGCGGTGCCTACATCGTCATGGACTCCCGCTCGATCGGCGCCGACCTCTCCTTCGCGTGGCCGACCAACGAGATCGCCGTCATGGGTGCCGAGGGCGCCGCCAACGTCATCTTCCGCCGGGACATCAACGCCGCCGACGACCCGGACGCGATGCGCACCCAGAAGATCAAGGAATACAAGAGCGAGCTGATGCACCCGTACTACGCGGCCGAGCGCGGCCTCGTGGACGACGTCATCGACCCCGCCGAGACCCGCCAGGTCCTGGCGTCCTCGCTGGCCATGCTGCGCACCAAGCACGCGGACCTGCCGAGCCGCAAGCACGGCAACCCTCCGATGTAGCAGCGCCGCCCGGCCCGAGCAGTACGGCCGGCCGAGCCGACGCCCACTCACCACTTACGCCGGGAGAAATCCGGACCATGACCGCTTCCGCCGAACCACTCGTCCGAATCGTCCGCGGCTCGCTCTCCGACGAGGAGCTCGCCGCCCTGACCGCCGTGCTGATGGCCCGCGCCGCGGCCGCCCAGCAGGCGGCCGCCTCCTCGCCGGTCGAGCCGATCGCCAACTGGCAGCGCCTGGAGCGCCGTCCGGCGTACTTCTCGCCGGTCAGCTGGCAGTGGGCCGCCTGACGCCTCGCCCGAGGGCCCGCACGGAGACCGCTCGGCCGTCGGCCGGCCACCCGCAGTACCGGGGTGGCCGGCCGACGGCGTTCCCCGGGACGGGGGCCGGCCGCGGCCGGCCGGACGGGCCGCGGGGGCCGGAACTCCGCACTGCCGCCCGAAACGGCTCGAAAGGGTCCCTACCGGACGGTATGCGGGCCGCCGCCCGGCCCGCCCCCGTAGGATCCAGCAGCTGACGACCGGAACCACCAGGGAGGCTGCGATGGCCAGGCAGGCCCGCGCGCTGGCGACCCGCCAGACGGTGCTGCGCGCCGCGGCCGAGGTGTTCGACGAACGCGGCTACGCGGGCGCCACCATGGCCGAGATCCTGGACCGGGCGGGGGTCACCAAGGGCGCGCTCTACTTCCACTTCCCGTCCAAGGAGGAGCTGGCACTCGCCGTGATCGAGGGCCAGGGCGGCTGGCTGGCCACCTGGCAGCCGACCTCCGACAGCCCGATGCAGACCGTGATCGACCTGGGGCACGCCTTCGCCCACTCGCTGCTGGACGACCCGCTGCTGCGCGGCTCGATCCGGCTGACCATCGAGCACGGCACCTTCACCCAGCCGCAGATCGGCGCCTACCAGGGCTGGACGGACGCGGCGCGGGAGCTGCTGGAGCGGGCCCGGGACGCCGGCGAACTGCGGCCGGGGGTGCGGCCGGCGGCCGCCGCGGGTGTGATCACCGGCGCGGTGACCGGCATCCAGCTCAGCTCGCAGGTCCTGACCGACCGCAAGGACCTGCTGCAGCGGATGGCCGACCTCTGGACGCTGCTGCTGCCCGGACTGGTCGAGCCGCGCACCCTGGCCCGGCTGAACACCTTCGACCTGGACCGGGACTAGAAAGCGGATCCGATCCGGTAGTCCGCCACCCGGTCGGCCGGGACGAGGGACGGCAGGGCCACCGTCCAGAGGCCCCCGACCGCCTCGGCAGCCAGCCGGCCGGTGGACTCGGCGGCGAACAGCACCAGCCCGGCCGCCAGGGTGGTCAGCAGCCCGGCCGCCTGCTCCCGGTCCAGCCCGGGCCGCAGCTCGCCGGCCGCGGCGGCGCGGTCGAGCAGGGTGCGGAAGACGGCGGTCAGGCTCCACCACGCGTCCGCCGAGGGCTCCGGCGGCGAACCGGCCGGCGACACCACCGCCCCCACCCCGCAGCCGGCCGGGCGGCCGCCGAGGCCGAGCAGCACACCGGCCCGGACGACCACGTCCTCGCGCAGCAGCCGGGCCAGTTCGTGGGTGAGGTCGAGGAGTTCCTGGACGGCCGGCCCCCGGCCGCGCAGCGCGCGCAGCACAGCCAGGCCGATGGTGTCGGCGGCCGCGGTGCGGACCCCGTCCGCGAGCGCCTGCTTGGAGACGAAGTGGAAGTAGAGCGCGCCCTTGCTGACGCCCGCCCGGCGACTGATGTCGACCAGGCTCGCCGACTCGAATCCCGCGTCGGCGAAGGTGTCCGCCGCCGCGAGCAGCACGGCCTGCCTGGTCCGCCCTGCCCGTTCCTGCTTGGCCACTCGGTCCCTCCGGCCCCCGGCCGTGGCGAGCTCCGGCTCGCCCGGTTGCTGTCACGGCGCCGTCGTCGATGGTGCGGCGCCTCTGCGGACCGTCGGGGGCGCGCCGCGCCCACCCGAAACCGCATGGTTGGTATCTAATCTAGCCCCTGCCCGGCCCCCGCCGTCCAGAGGGGACCGACCCCCGCCCAAGGTCCTGGGCGGGCCGCCCGGGCGTTGCCGCAGGCCGGAACGCGGGTACGGTGAACCCGCCGGGTGCGCGACGGCGGCTACCCCGCAGGGGAAGCAGAAACCGGGTGGCCTGTATGTTTTGCGCAGGCCGCCAGTTCGGCCGGCCGACCGACACCCGGGAGTGGGGCCAGTCATGCCAGTGTTCACCGCGATGGACGGCGACGCTCCGTATCCCCACCCCGGCCCCGCCCAACCGGGCCCGCGCCGCTACGACTTCCACGAACGGACCGTCTCCCGTCAGCTGGTCCACCGCTCCTCGGTCGCCGAAGTACTCATCACCGGCTGGCAGTCCACCGGTCCGTACGACTTCCTGCTGGGCGCCCAGTGGCCCCGGCTGCACGGCTTCTACCGGCTGCCCGGCGACCGGCACCACGACCCGGTGCTGATGGCCGAAACCGTCAGGCAGGCCGCCCTGTTGGTCGGCCACGCCGGTTTCGGCGTCCCCCACGACCACCACGCCGTGCTCGACGAACTCGGCTACACCCTCGGCCCGGCCGGCCTCGACGGCCTCGCGGTCGGCGCCGCCCCCACCGAACTGATGCTCAGGATCAGCTGCCACGACGTCCGGATGCGGCACGGCCGGCTGGTCGCGCTGCGGGTGCACGCGGAGATCGAACGTGACGGCCGTCCGGTCGGCCGCGGTGTCGGGGGCCTGCGGATCCTCTCCCCCGCCGCCTACGACCGGCTGCGCGGCCCCCGCCGCCCGGCCGCCCCGCCGCGGATCCCGGAACAGGTCGTCGCGCCGGAACTGGTGGGCCGCCAGCAGGCCGCCGATGTGGTGCTCGGCCCCGCGCTGCTGCCCGGCAGCTGGCTGCTGCGCGCCGACGCCGCCCACCCGGTGCTGTTCGACCCGATGGACCCGGCGCCGGGACACCTGCCCGGGATGCTCGTCCTGGAGGCCGCCCGGCAGGCCGCGCAGCGGCTGCACCACCCGGACCGGGTGGTGCCGGTGGACCTGGTGACGGCCTTCCACGACCCGATCGCGCCGGACCGGCCCTGTGTGGTGCGGGCCGTCCGGGAGGCCGGGCCGGAGTCCGGTCAGGACGGCTGCGGCGGGCGCCGGGCACCCGTCCGGGTCGTCCTGGTCCAGGACGGCCGCACGGTGGCCGAGGTCCGACTGATCGGCGCCCCCGCCGACGGTGCCCCCGTCGGCGGCGGCAAGTCCGCGGCCGCCCCGGCCCCCGCCCGCCGCGGTCTGCCGCTCGCCAGCTGAACCGGAGCCCCCGCTCCCCCGTTCTCCCCGCGCCCGCTACCCCCGTCGGGTCAGGCCGCCACCAGCGCCGACGACGGCCGCCCCGCGTGCATCACGCTGAGGTTCTCCGCCAGCCGCCCCGGATCCTGCGCCAGCCAGAGCCGCAGCGCGGCACCCAGCATCGCGCTGGCCGAACCGATCCGCACCTGCGTCACCTGGGCGATCCGGGCCGCACCCGGCACCAGCAGATCGGCCAGCGGCGTCGGCAGCCAGACGGTCAGCGCGCACGGCGCGGGGGCCGCGAGGGCGCCCAGCAGCCGATAGGCGTCGGCCGGCGAGACGAACGTCGGGATGATGTCCAGCAGCCCGTCGGCCACCACCTCGGACACGTCGCTGCGGTGCCCCTGGGCGAGCCGGCGGAGCAGCAGCTGCTCGGCGGCGGTGATTCGGACGGTCAGCATGACCTCGTCGCACTCCATTGCGCGATTTCCTCCTCAATTCCTCCCCGTGCCGGACCGGGTGGCCCGGCACGCACTACCCCCGTCGCACCTCGGCCCGGCTTCCTCGTCTGGAGTGCCGGGCCGGTGTGTGGTTCCGGTTCCGGTCAGAGCCCCGCGTAGGAGTGCTTGCCGGTCACGAAGATGTTCACGCCGTAGTAGTTGAACAGCCAGCAGGCGAAGGCGCCGAGGGCCAGGTAGGCGGCCTTGCGTCCCTTCCAGCCGGCCGTGGCGCGGGCGTGCAGGTAGCACGCGTAGGCGACCCAGGTGATGAACGACCAGGTCTCCTTCGGGTCCCACTCCCAGTACTTGCCCCAGGCGGCCTCGGCCCAGATCGCGCCCGCGATGATGGTGAAGGTCCAGAGCGGGAAGACCAGTGCATTGATCCGGTAGGACAGCTTGTCCAGGGTCGAGGCGGCGGGCAGCCGGCGCCAGATCGACGGCGAGGTGCCGAGCGGGCCCTTGGCCAGGCCGGCCGCCGTCCTCCGGTCGAAGGATTCCTTGCCCAGGTAGAGCAGGGTCGTGATGAACGCCGCGTAGAAGGCGCCGCCGCAGATGATCGCGGTGGAGACGTGGATCGCCAGCCAGTACGAGTGCAGGGCCGGCACGAGCTGCTCGGACTCGGTGTAGAGCACGGAGACGGCGACGCCCAGGGTGAGCAGCACCGCCAGGGTGACCGGCAGGCCGAGCCAGCGGACCGGCTTCTTCGCGATCATCAGGCCGAGGAAGGCCAGCGTCATGGCGAGCGCGAAGGCGCAGGAGAACTCGTACATGTTGCCCCACGGCCAGCGGGACACCGAGAGGCCGCGGGTGAGGACACCGCCGACGTGCAGCAGGGCGGCGAGCACGGTGAGCGAGACCGCGATCCGGCCGGACAGGTCGGCCTTCTCGCTGGTGCCGGCCGCGCCGGGGCCGTCGACCTCCTCGTCGCCGCGCCCGCTGGTCACCACCGTCGCACCCTCGCCGGCCAGCGCCGTGCGGGTGAGCGTGGTGGTGCCGCCGCCCGCCGAGGCGACGGTGACGGTGACCTTCTTGGCGCCCTTGGCCTTGGCCTCCGCCGCCGCGACGGTCCCGGCCAGGCCCGCCTGCTCGGTGGAGCGGACGGCGACGGCGCCCTTGGCTCCGAAGGTCCACTCGAACATGTAGGCGAACATGGCGATCAGGTAGACCGCCATCGCCGAATAGATCAGCTTGTTGGACAGGTCGGCCAGCTGCGGGTCGACCGACGAGGCGAGGTGCACCGTCTACTCCTTGGAGTTCTGATCGGCGGGAACTGCGGATTCTGCGGGTGCCGAGGCCTCGTCGGCCTCCGCGGAGCCGTCCTCGGACTCGCCGTGGGGCTCGGGCTCGTTCTCGGGCTCGTTCTCGGACCTGTCGTCGAGCGCCGGGGCGTCGTCCTGGAGGTCCACCGCGAGCGCGGCCAGCTCCTCGGCGATCTTCGCCGACTCACTGCGGCCCAGCCCGGCCAGCTCGACCTGCGTCCCGCCGCCCGGCAGGGCCACCGCCCGCACCCAGATCCGGCGCCGCTGGATGAACAGCGAGCCGATCAGGCCGGCGATCGCCAGCACCGCGCCGGCCAGCGCGATCGCGTTCCCCGGACGGTGCGAGACATTGAAGCTGGCCCACTGCTTGTAGCCCTCGAAGGTGACCGTGCCGTAGCCGTCCGGCAGGGCCCAGACCTCGCCCGGCTTCATCCGGACCTTGGCCGGCTGGCCGTCCTGCTGGAGCTGGGTCAGGTTCTTCGTGTTGAGCTGGTAGATGTTCTGCGGCAGGCCCGAGTCGGTGCCCAGGTCGCCCGCGTAGGCGTTGAGCACGAGCACCGGGTCCGCGTCACCGGGGAACAGCGAGCGCGGGCCGGTGTTCCGGTCGAAGGCCACCGGGGCGGTCGGCAGGAAGAACCCGGACAGGCCCAGCTGGGTCCGCTTCCCGTCCTTGTCGCCGTAGTCGGAGACCTTGATGACGCCGGTGGAGGTCAGGTTGCCGTCCTGCGGCAGGAACGGGGTGGCGCCGGTGTAGACGACGTCGCCGGCCGCGTTGCGCACGGTGATCTTCGGGGCGTAGCCGTGCCCGATCAGGAAGAACTTGCTGCCGCCGATCTCCAGCGGGTGGTTGACCTCGATCTTCCCCTGCTTGAGCTTCGCCGGGTCGCTGCCCTCGTAGTAGTCGACGTTCGCGGTGAACTCCCGCGCGCTGCCGATCTGCGAGCCCTTGTTCTGGAACTTCGAGGTGAACCTGTTCAGCTTCACGTAGAAGGGGTCGAGGTCCTCGGTCCCGTAGAACCGGGTGCCGGTGAAGTCGTCGAGCTGGGTGATCGTGTTGGAGTAGCCCTCGCCCTCGACCAGCAGCTTGCCGCCGGTGCCGCTGGCCAGGCTCGCCCAGGCGAAGCCGCCGAGCAGCGCGAACAGGGACAGGTGGAAGACCAGGTTGCCGACCTCGCGCAGATAGCCCTTCTCGGCCGCCACCGCGCCGCCGTCCAGGTGCGCCCGGAAGCGCCGCCCGCGCAGCAGCCGGTGGGCGGCGGCGTTGACGGCCGCGGCGTCCGCGTCCGTCCGCCAGGCCGCGTACACCGGCATCCGGGTCAGGTTGCGCGGCGCCGCCGGCGGCCGGGAGCGCAGCACCCCGACGAACTGCCAGGTGCGCGGCACGATGCAGCCGGCCAGCGAGGCGAACAGCAGGATGTAGATCGCGGAGAACCAGACCGAGCTGTAGACGTCGAACAGCTGGAGCTTCTCGTAGATCGGCGCGACCGTGCTGTGCTGCGCCTTCCAGGTCTCGACCTTGAACTGGTTCTGGCCGTTCTGCGGGATCAGCGAGCCCGGGATGGCCGCCAGCGAGAGCAGGAAGAGCAGGATCAGCGCGACCCGCATCGAGGTCAGCTGGCGCCACATCCAGCGCAGCCAGCCGACCACGCCGATGCCGGTCGGGCCGTCGGACTCGGCCGGGGCGGTGGTGAGCCGCTCGGCCGCTTCCTCGGTGGCGCCCTGCGCCGGGTCACCGACCCGGTCACGGTCGGTCGTCGTGTTGGTCACGGGTCAGATTCCGATCTGGAAGCCGGCGAACTGGTTCTGCAGGTCACTCACCATGGCGTCCCAGACACCGGTGACCAGCAGCAGACCGACCACGACGAGCATGCCGCCGCCGATCCGCATGACGAGCGGGTAGTGCCGCTTCACCCAGCCGAAGGCGCCCAGCGCCCGGCGGAAGGCCAGCGCAGCCACGATGAACGGTACGCCGAGTCCCAGGCAGTAGAAGACCATCAGCAGCGCACCGCGTTGGGCGTCGGCCTGGTTGAGCGCGAGGTTGGTGACGGTGGCCAGGGTCGGCCCCATGCACGGGGTCCAGCCGACCCCGAAGACCACACCGAGCAGCGGCGCGCCGAGCAGCCCGACCACCGGGCGGCGGTGGGTGCGCACCTCGCGCATGCTCAGGCCGGGCACCAGCCCCATGAAGGCCAGGCCCATCACGATGGTGAGCGCCCCGAGCACCTTGCTGATGACCGCCTGGTGCTCCTTGAGCGTGTCGCCGAACTGGCCGAACAGCGCGCCGCTGGAGACGAAGACGGCGGTGAAGCCGAGGATGAACAGCCCCGCGCCGGCCAGCATCCGGCCGCGCCGGGCCCCGCGCGCGTCGGCGAGGTCGGCGGCCGAGAAGCCGGTCACGTAGGAGAGGTAGCCGGGGACGAGCGGCAGCACGCAGGGCGAGAAGAACGACACCAGGCCCGCCGCCAGCGCGATCGGCGCCGCGACCAGCAGCGCCCCGCTCTGGATGGTCCCGATGTTGTCGGCGAGCTGCAGCGTCCCGCTCACCGCTGCTGCTCCGCCAGCACCGGCTGGAGCATCGTTTCGAGGGCGTCGTCGGTCTGGCCGCCGACGGCCCGGGCGGCGAGCCGGCCGTCCCGGTCGACCACCAGGGTGGTCGGGATGGACTGCGGGTTGAGGCTGCCCTTGGGGAACTTGAGCAGCTGGGCGCCGGCCGGGTCGTAGATGCTGGGGAAGGTGACGCCCTTCTCCTGCTCGAAGCGGACGGCGTTCTTGATCTCGGTGTCCCGGGTGTTGATCCCGAGGAACTGCACGCCCTGGTCCTTGTACTTGTCCCAGATCCGCTGGAGGTCGTCGGCCTCCGAGCGGCACGGGCCGCACCAGGAGCCCCAGACGTTCAGCACGACGACCTTGCCCCGGTAGTCGGAGAGCTTGGCCGGGGCGCCCTCCAGGGTGTCGCCGCCGATGTCCGGCGCTTCCTGGCGGTGGCCGACGGCGGCGGTGGAGATGTTGCTGCCCTTGGCGGTGACGAAACCGATCTGCCCGTCACCACTGGCCGAGGAGCCGGAGGAGCTGCAGGCGGTGAGGACCAGCGCGGCAGCGGCGGCGGTGACCGCGGCGGCGGCGAGACGGGGACGGAGGCGCGTCATGCCAGACATGTGAAAAGTTTCGCATGGAGTCACGGGCAGGTACCGGGGGGTCCGGCATTGTCTGCCGGACCCCCTCTGACCTGCGGCGGGATCGATCTGCGGGGTGTCGCGGGAGTGTGACCCAGGTCTTACTCACACGGCTCTTACACCGACTCGGGAACCATGAACACCGTTCCGCTCGTCCGGGCTTCCTCGGCGTACCCGGAACCGGACACCCCCGGATCGACCCCTGACCAGGCCCCCGCTCGGCCCCTGAGCCCCCCCGCTCGGCCCCTGACCGGCCCCGGAGCCGGCGTCAGGCGCCGAAGCTCTTGCCCACCGGCTTGCTCTTGCCGCCCTTGCCGACCAGATGGGCCGGCAGCAGGTCGCGGACCGGCTCGCGGTAGCCCACCGAGACGATCCGGTCGCCCTCGTAGGTGAAGCTGGTCAGCGAGGCCAGCGAGCACTGCCGGTTGCGCGGGTCGTGCCAGAGCCGGCGGCGCTCCACGAAGGAGCGGACGATCCAGATCGGCAGCTGGTGGCTCACGCAGACCGCCTCGTGCCCCCGCGCGGCGTCCCGGGCCGCGGCCAGCGCGCCCATCATCCGCACCGCCTGCTCCAGGTACGGCTCGCCCCAGGACGGCTTGAACGGGTTGGTGAGGTACTTCCAGTAGGACGGGTTGCGCAGCGAGCCGTCGCCCACTCCGAAGGTCTTGCCCTCGAAGATGTTCTCCGCCTCGATCAGCCGCTCGTCCGACGCGAGGTCCAGACCGTGGGACCGGGCGATCGGCGTGGCGGTCTCCTGGGCGCGCTCCAGCGGGGACGCCACCACATGGGTGATGTCCCGCCCGGCCAGGTCCTCGGCGACCCGCTCGGCCATCTCCCGGCCCAGCGCGGACAGCCGGTAGCCCGGGAGGCGGCCGTAGAGGACGCCCTCCGGGTTGTGCACCTCACCGTGCCGCATCAGGTGGACGACGGTGATGTCCTTGGCGCTCACTTCTCAGTACTCCTGGGACTCGTAAGGGCTGGGCACTGGGGCCTGGCGGCCCGGGCGGTGGCTCAGGCGGTCGCTTCGGCGGCGGCCCGGGCGGCGGCGGGCAGGGCGGCGGCGATCCGCTCGATCGCCCGCTCGTCGTGCGCCGAGGAGACGAACCAGGACTCGAAGGCCGACGGCGGCAGGTAGACGCCCTGGGACAGCATCGAGTGGAAGAACGCGGTGAAGCGGAAGGACTCCTGGGTCTTCGCCTCGTCGTAGTTCGTCACGGCGTCCTCGGTGAAGAACACCGAGAACATGTTCCCGGCGGTCTGCAGCCGGTGCGTCACGCCCTCCTTGGCGAGCGCGGCGGAGACCAGGCCGGAGATCTCGGCCGAGACCCGGTCGACGGTTGCGTAGACCTCGTCGGTGCAGCCCCGCAGCTGGGCCAGGCCGGCCGCGGTGGCGATCGGGTTCCCGGAGAGCGTGCCGGCCTGGTAGACCGGGCCGGCCGGGGCGAGGTGGGCCATCACGTCGGCGCGGCCGCCGAAGGCCGCCGCCGGGAAGCCGCCGCCCATGACCTTGCCGAAGGTCAGCAGGTCGGGCGCCCAGCCCTCGTGCGCCGCCTCCAGGCCGTACCAGCCCGCCTTCGACACGCGGAAGCCGGTCATCACCTCGTCGGAGACGAACAGCGCGCCGTTCTCCCGGCAGAGCCGGGCCAGGCCGCCGTTGAAGCCGGGCAGCGGCGGGACGACGCCCATGTTGCCGGGCGAGGCCTCGGTGATCACGCAGGCGATCTCGCCGGGGTGGGCCCGGAAGGCCGCCTCGACGGCGGCGAGGTCGTTGTACGGCAGCACGATGGTGTCGCCGGCCTGGGCCCCGGTGACGCCCGGGGTGTCCGGCAGGCCGAAGGTGGCGAGGCCGGAACCGGCGGCGGCCAGCAGCGCGTCCACATGGCCGTGGTAGCAGCCGGCGAACTTCACCACCTTGGCCCGGCCGGTGAAGCCCCGGGCCAGCCGGATCGCCGACATGGTGGCCTCGGTGCCGGAGGAGACCAGGCGGACCTGCTCGACCGGGGCGACCCGGGCGACGATCTCCTCGGCCAGCTCGACCTCGCCCTGCCCGGGCGTGCCGAAGGAGGTGCCGCGGGAGACCGCCTCCCGCACCGCGTCCAGGACGGCGGGGTGCGCGTGGCCGAGGATCATCGGACCCCACGAGCAGACCAGGTCGACGTACTCGCGGCCGTCGGCGTCGGTCAGGTAGGGGCCGGTTCCGGACACCATGAAGCGCGGCGTACCGCCGACGGCGCGGAAGGCGCGCACCGGGGAGTTCACGCCGCCGGGCGTGACGACCGAGGCACGATCGAAGAGCGACTGGGACTGGGGTGCTTCGTAGGGGTAGCTCACGGGAGACATGGTCTCAAATCGTGTCCTTCACCTCTGCATGTCGGACCTCATCATCTGGAACGATGATCCGGGCGCCCGAGTCTGTACGGTTATCCGTACAACAGGACCCCTGGCTGCGCCGGCCACCCGGACCAGTCAGACTATGTACCCGGAGTGTCTCCGGGGTTCGTCCGGCCGCGAGGGTGGGCAGGAACTCCGGGTCGATGCAGGGGTGTGAAGAGGACTGCCGCGTACCTCGACTGGGTACGGCGGCGCATGACGGGTAAGGAGCACGTCCGGAGGACACCGGGCGTGCGGGGGTCTGTCGATTCCGGCGAATTCCGGTGAGGATGGTCCGAGTGTCCGAGGCGCAGGACGGCTACGACGAGGCCGCGGGTGGCCCCCGCCGGCCCGCCGAGACCGCACGCGGGGGTACGGGAGCGGGAACGGGGCGTGGCGGCCGTGGCCGTGAGAGGCGGGGTGAGGGACGCGTGGGGGTGACGTACAAGTACTTCGGCGCACCCGACCGGGCGACCGCGGCCCGGGTCCCGACCGCGCTGGGCCCCGGCGGGCTCGGCCTGGACGCGGGCGAACTCGGCTCGCTCGGCCGGCTCGGCGATCTGATGGAGACCAGCGGCTCGCCCAACGGCCATCTCTCCACCAAGATCAAGCCGGAGACCATGAGCGCGATGGTCCTCACCGGCATCCAGGGCGTGCCGCTGCACCAGGTGCCCCCGCTGGAGCTGGTCGTGCTGCACCCGGACTACGCCGTCGTCCAGCTCCCCCACAACGTCGTCGAACCGCTGCGGAAGGCCGACGAGACCGAACTCGGCGCCGCCGCCTTCATCTGGTCCACCGTCCCCGACCGCCGGGGCCCGCGCGACGCCTTCGTGATCTACAGCATGCTGCACGAGTGGCAGGACTTCGCCAACCGGCTGCACGACGCCGGGCACCAGTTGTACTGCCTGGTCTGGCCCTGACCCACCGGCTTCGCGGGACGTTCGAAGGGCAGGCCCCCCGGCACTACGCCGGGGGGCCTGCCCATTGGTGTCCGGGAGGGCGTCGGGGGGGGTCAGCCGCCGGAGCCGTAGCTGGTGTTGGCGCAGATGTCGTCGTCCGCCGAGCGGGCTTCCTCGGTGACCGAGCTGGGCAGCGGGGCGGGGGCCGCCGGGGTGCCCGGAGCGGCCGTGCCGGCGCCGCCGTTGGCGTCGGCGTAGTCCTTGCCGAGGACGACGCTGATGCCGGCCGCCGTGGTGGAGGTGAGGGTGGCCCCGGGGAACAGCGCGGCGACCTTCTCGGCGTTGGCCTTCTGCCCGGCGCCGTACTCGATCGTGGTGGTGGCCTTGTTGGTGGACTTCGCCTGGTTGACGCCGGTGACGGTGAACTGCGCCGCCTTCAGGGCCTCACCCGCCTTGGCGCCCAGCCCGTTGACGGTCGTTCCGTTGTAGACCGCGACCCGGATCGGGGCCGCGGCGGCGCGCGCGGGCGGCGCGGTGGTGGTCGGCGGGGCCTCCGGGGTGGCCGCCGGGGCCGCCGGGGCGGCGGGCGCGTCGGGCTGCTCGCCGGTGGCGTCCTTGCCGTCCAGGGTGCGGTCCGCCTTGATGGCCTCCCACAGCCGGTCCACGTCGGGCTTCACCAGGTCGAGGTTGGCATCGCTGTAACGCCACGGCGGGGTCACGAACTTGAGGTCGTGAAGGTCGATGTTCTTCAGCGAGAGGGCGAAGGACATCAGCTTGTCGACCGAGTTGAGCCCCTCGTCCACCCGCAGCGACTTGGTGGCCGCGTCGGCCAGCGGCAGCAGGGTGGTGGGCTCCAGGCCCTTCTTCTTCACCGTGCTGATCATCGAACTCATGAAGGCCTGCTGGCGCTTCATCCGGCCGATGTCGGAGCCGTCGCCGATGCCGTGCCGCAGCCGGACGTAGTCGAGCGCCTGCTGGCCCTCCACCTTCTGCCGTCCGGCCGGGAGGACCTGGGCACCCCGCTTGTTGAGGTTCGGGTTGATGTCGCCCTCGTAGATGACCTTGGGCAGGCAGACCTCGACGCCGCCGACGGCCTTGGTCATCGCCGCGAAGCCCGAGAAGTCGACCACCAGGGTGTGGTCGACCCGGATCCCGGTGAGCTTCTCCACCGTGTTCTGGGTGCAGGCGGCGTTGCCCTCCGTCGAGTCGCCCTGCGAGAACGCGGCGTTGAACAGGATGTCCTTGCCCTTCTGCTCCTTGGTCCACTTGCCGTTGGGGAGCTTGCAGGGCGGGATGGTCACCAGGGTGTTGCGCGGGATCGAGACGCCGATGGCGTTCTTGTGGTCGGCGTAGACGTGCAACAGGATCGTGGTGTCCGAACGGGCCCCCTCGGCGTTGCCGCCGCCGAGGTCGGAGTTGCCGGCGCCCCGGCTGTCGGAGCCGATCAGCAGGATGTTCACCGGCTTGTTGCCGTTGGCGTCCGCCGCGGACTCCGGCGGGCGGTCCTTGCTGAGCCCGTCCGAGTCGATGGTCTTGATGTTGCCGTTGAGCTTGAGGTAGATCGCCCCGCCGGTCCCGGCTATGAGCACCAGGGCGCCCACCGCCGTCCAGCCGACGATCTTCTTCATGTTGCGCTCGGGCTTCTTGCCGCGTCCGCCCGCCTTGCGGTGGCCCGAGCCGGCCGACCCGCCGTCGCCACCGGCTCCGCCGCGGCCGCCCTTGCCCTGGGCCGCACGCCTGGCCTCGGCCCGGCCGCCGGTCCTGGGGGCCGGGATCGAGCCACCGGCGCCGACCGTGCCGGTTCCGGAACCGCCCGCGGCGGCGCCGTCCGCGGAGCCGCCCCCGGGCGCACCCGAACCCGCCGAGCCGGTCGGGTCCTCCGAACGCGGCCTGGCCACGCTGGACCGACTCCTGTCTCGGCGACCCGACATCCCCGCACCTCTCACGGCTGTGTCCTCGAACGATCGGCGGCCAGGACGTCCGCCCTGGCGCCAGGTGGAGCATACAAGCCGACCGGAAACGACCTGTCGCCGCTCCGGGGCCCGGGGCCGTCGTCAAACCCCCGGCGCCGCCCCGCAGACAGGGGTTCGACGACGGCCCCAGGAGTCGCGGGCGGCCCCGGAGGGGTCCGTCACTTCTTCGGACGCGGCAGCAGCGCGGTGACGGCGAAGGCCAGGGCGAGCAGCCCGGCGGCGACCGTGAAGGCGAGCCGGAAGCCTCCGGTGAGCGCCTCCGCCTCGGGCCGGCCGGCGGCGGCCAGGGCGTCGCCGCGGGAGGTGGCCAGGGTGGAGAGCACGGCCACCCCGAGCGCGGCACCGACCTGCTGGGTGGTGTTGAACAGCCCGGAGGCGGTCCCGGCGTCCTCCTCGCCGGCGCCGGACATGCCCAGCGCGGCCAGCCCGGAGAGCACCAGCCCGCCACCGCCGACGAGCAGCATGGTCGGCAGCAGGTCCACGAGGTAGCCCGCGTCGGCCGGCAGCCGGGTCAGCAGGCCGAGCGCCGCGACCAGCAGCCCGAGACCGGCCAGCAGGACGGCGCGCTCGCCGAACCGGGCGCTCAGCCGGGCGGAGAGCAGCAGGGAGACGGCGCCGATGGCGACGGCGGCCGGGAGCATGGCGAGACCGGTGGCGGCGGCCCCGTAGCCGCGCACGTTCTGGAGGTAGAGGGCCACCAGGACCTGGAAGCCGAACATCCCGGCGATGACCAGCACCTGCACCGCGTTGGCGGTGGAGACGGCCCGCGAGCGGAACATCCGCAGGGGCAGCAGCGGCGTCGCGGCCAGGGCCTGCCGGACCAGGAAGCCGGCCAGCAGGACCAGCGCGAGCGCGCCGAGGCCGAGGGTCCGCGCCGAGGTCCAGCCGTGCTCGGCGGTGCCGACGACGGTGTAGATGCCGAGCATCAGCGCCGCCGTGATCAGCACCGCGCCCAGGGCGTCGGCGCCGGCCCGCAGCCCGGGGCCGCGGTCGGGGGCCAGGACGCGCAGCGCCAGCAGGGCGGCGGTCAGGCCGAGCGGCAGGTTGATCAGGAAGATCCAGTGCCAGTCCAGCGCCTCGGTGAGGACACCGCCGAGCACCTGGCCGATCGACGCGCCGGCCGCGCCGACGAAGCTGAACGCGCCGATGGCACGGCCGCGCTCGCCCGGCTCGGGGAAGAGCGTGACGAGCATGCCGAGGCTGACCGAGGAGGCCAGGGCGCCGCCGACGCCCTGCAGGAAGCGGGCGGCGATCAGCAGTTCCGGGCCGGTGGCGAGGGCGCACAGCAGCGAGGCCGCGGTGAACAGCACCAGCCCGGCGACGAACACCTTCCGGCGGCCGACGAGGTCCCCGAGCCGGCCGGCGAGCAGGAGCAGCCCGGCGAAGGCGATCAGATAGGCGTTGACGGTCCAGGTCAGGCCGGCGGGGGTGAAGTCGAGGTCCTGCTGGATGGCCGGCAGGGCGACGGTGACGATCGAGCCGTCCAGGACGATCATCAGCATCCCCGCGCAGAGCACCGCCAGGGCGAGGGCTCGTGAGCGGGTCGAGGCGGGTGCGCCCGGCGCGGCCGCGGTCGACTTGCGAGTGGTCGGGGCGTGCGTGGTCATAACAGGTCTCCCGGTGGGTCGAGTACCGGGTAAGACGCTAGCAGATGGTTTTGTTGTGGACTATCTCTTCCGAGAGAATCTTCCTGGGGATGATCCTCTTCCTTGTGTCAGCCTCGGGAACGACGGGCCCGGCGGACCGTCCGCTCGCTCTCCACCGGCTCCGCCAGCGGCCCGCCCACCAGCCGGGTCAGCGCCGCGACGAAGGCGGTGCGCTCGTCCTCCGGCAGCGCCTCCAGCACGTCCCGGTGCACCCGGTCGGCGATCGCCGTGCCCCGCTCGACGGCCTCCTCCCCCGCCTCGGTCACCGAGATGATCCGGGCCCGGCGGTCGACGGCGGACGGGCGGCGCTCGGCCAGCCCGGCCTTCTCCAGCTCGTCGACGGTCACCACCATGGTGGTCTTGTCCAGGTCCGCCAGCTCGGCCAGCTGGATCTGGGTGCGCTCGGCCTCCATCGCGTGGAACAGCACGCAGTACGCGCGCGGGGTGATCCCGAGCTCGGTGAACGCGGCCGACATCCGGGTCGCGAGCACATGGCTGGCGTGGTCCAGCAGGCCGGAGATGTCACGGATCTGCCGCACGGGCGGGATGGTCGTCATGGCTCCGAGGTTAGCAACGACCGTCCGCCGACGGACGATCCCGTGCGGGACCGTTTCCCACCGCAGGACTGCTTTCCACGGACCCGGGGCCCCGTCGGGCTACGGGATGCCGAGCTCGAACAGCGCGTACCCCGCGTACCAGCCCGCCGCCACCGCCGGCATCGCGAACAGCCCGGCCACCGTGCTCGGCCGCAGCCGGCGCAGCGCCACCGCCAGACCGACACAGAGCGGGAAGGCCGGCAGCAGGTAGCGCGAGATGTTGCCGTAGATCTGGTTGCTGCTCAGCGCCATGAAGACGGTCAGCAGCGTGTAGACCACCAGGACCAGCGGCGGCCGCAGCCGCAGCAGCAGCACCAGCAGTCCGGGCAGCGTGATCAGCAGGCACACCGCGATGAGGTCCGGCGCCGGATTGGACTGCCAGAACGTCCAGTGCCCGGTGATCGTGTCCACGGTGCTGCTCAGGGTGGACGCGCCCCAGTCGAAGTAGCGGTTCCAGGCGCCGCGCTGGAGCTTGAAGTAGCCGGTCCAGTCGCCCATCCGCCAGCCGACCCAGGCGATGTACCCGAGCATGCCCCACGGGGTCATGAGCATCGCGGTCAGCGGCCTGGCCACCCCGTCGGTGCGCCGCACCAGCGCCACCAGCGCCGAGATCGAGACCGCGGCGATCACCGTGGCCGCCGTCGGCCGGTTGAGACCGGCCACCAGGGCGAGGGTGCCGGCGGCCAGCCAGCGGCGGGTCATCACGCAGTAGCAGGCCCAGGCCGAGAGGGCGACGAACAGGGAGTCGGAGTAGACCGCCCACTCCACGCCCGATCCCGGGAACAGGCCCCAGATCACCGCCGCGGTCACCCCGGCCCGGAAGCCGCCGAGCCGCTCGGCGATCGCGAAGATCCCGGCGGCGGCGACGAAGGAGGCCAGCACCGAGACGACGATCCCCGAGCCGTACGGTCCGAGCCCGGTCACCGCCCCGACCAGCCTCATCAGCCAGGGGTAGAGCGGGAAGAAGGCCGCCGAGTTCTCGTAGTAGGTGGCCAGCGGGTAGCCGTGCAGCGGGATCAGCTGCGGGTCGTAGCCGTTCTCCGCGATCCGCTGGTACCAGATGCCGTCCCAGGTGCCGAGCACGTCCCAGGGGCGGGCACCGCCGCCGCGCCCCGGGTCCTTCTTCAGGAAGTCCTCGGTGTGCGAGAGCAGCAGCAGGAAGACGGTCAGCCCGGTCGCCTTGACCACCGCGTACGCGCCGAGCGCCGGCGCGAAGCGGTCGACCAGGGCGCCGATCCGGCCGGGCCCCGGGCCCGGGCTGTCCGGCCGACCGGTCTCCTCCGGGCCCACCGACCCGGACGGCGACGACGACGGGGAGGACGACGAGGACACGCCCGCGCCCCCGCCCGACGACTCGGTGCTCGATGCCGTGCTCATCAGCTCTGGTACTCCCCGCCCCACTCGCGTCCGGCGCGCCGACCGACACCGCGACGCCGGGCGAGCCTACGACACCCCGCCCGCCGCACGGGCGGGCAGCCCGCTCCGTGACCGGACGGGCGGGTCGTGGACGGACCGGCCGCGGGAGCGGCGGAGGGCGGGCCCGGCCCGCCGCCGGATGCGAGCGGTGCCGACGGCGGCCGCCGTCGGCACCGGGGGCGACAACGCCGCGAGCCGCCACTCCGCACCCCAGGAGGGAAGCGCGGGAGCGGCGGCTCGCACCGGCCGGACCGAGGAACGATCAGCCGTTGTTGACGCAGGTGTTGCCGAAGGACGGGTTCAGCAGACCGATGATGTCGATCGTGTTGCCGCACAGGTTGACCGGCACGTGCACCGGAATCTGGAGCTGGTTGCCGGAGATGACACCCGGGGAACCGGCGGCGACGCCCTCAGCGCCGGAGCTGGCCATCGCGGAACCGGCACCGGCGGCCACGATGCCGACAACAGCGGCGCCGACGGCGGCCGTCTTCTTGATGCTCATGAGGAGCCTCCTGACTGTTCGACAGAGATGCACGGGGAGTGCGACATCTCCAACGAGACCCGGTCGAGCCGGTTGCGAGGGCACCCCCACTGTCACCCGTCCGGAGGAACGGACCCCCGTCCGGGCATTCGGGTGACTGCCGCATCCGACCGTTTCCCCCGGCGCACTGCCTCGTTCTCACAGTCGGAACACGCTCCACCCGCCCGCCAAGACGAGGAGATCCGCCGCCGGTCCAAGCCCGTCCGGAATTCCTCCCGGTCGCGCGTCGATGCGAATCTTCCCGGCCGTGCGGGAATCGTTCGCGGCGCACGGTACCGCGGCGGCCGCTCATCGCCCGCGCCACGGGCGACACGCGCCATCTGGGCCGCCCGAGTGACAATCACGGCATTCCCAGAAACCACCGGGCCAGGATTTCACCTCGCCCGGCTCCCGACTATTCCACAGACGGTCGGGCAGAAATCGGAGGAAGAACCACATGCGTAACCTCAAGAAGGCTGCCGCCCTGTCCCTCGCCGCCGCCGGCCTGGTGGTCGGTGCGGCCGGTGGCGCGTTCGCCAGCTCCGGTGCCCAGGGTGTCGCCGCCGGCTCCCCGGGTGTGCTCTCCGGCAACCAGATCCAGATCCCGGTGCACATCCCGGTCAACGTCTGCGGCAACTCCATCGGGCTCGTCAGCATCCTGAACCCGGCGTTCGGCAACACCTGCATCAACCACGGCTGACCCGGCGGCCGCCGACCCGGCGGCCACGGTTCAACCGCACTCGTGCCGCACCCCGTCACGGGCGGGGTGCGGCCCGCTCAACCCGCGTTTGATCTAGGAGATCAACCCCCATGCAGAACGTGAAGAAGGCCGCCGTCCTCTCCGCCGCCGCCGCCGGCCTGGTGCTCGGCGCCGCGGGCGGTGCCGCCGCCAGCTCCGGCGCGGAGGGCGTCGCCGCCGGCTCGCCCGGTGTCGCCTCCGGCAACCAGCTCCAGGTCCCGGTGCACATCCCGGTCAACCTGTGCGGCAACTCCATCAACGTGATCGGCCTGCTGAACCCGGCGTTCGGCAACACCTGCATCAACGCGGAGGCCGAGCACCACCACCACGACATGGACGACTGCTGATCCCCATCGGCACGCGTTCCGCCCGCACTGCCCCCCGGCCCGTCGGCCGGGGGGCGGTTCGGCGTACCCGGGCGCGGTCCGGCCGCCCGGGGCACCCCTCCCCCCGAAGGTGATTGCGCATGGTTTCGAAGAAGAGCGGGGCCGGCCTCGCCGCCGCCCTGGGCGCCGCGATGCTGCTCGGCGGCGCCGGCGCGGCGCACGCGGCCCCCGCCGAGGGCGGTGCCGCCCTGGCCAAGACCGACGTCAACCAGGCGCTCGGCGGCACCAGCGCCGGGCTCGGTTACGCCGTGGCGCCGGTCAAGGACCTCCGCCTGGACCCGTGGGCCAACTCCTCGGCCGACGTGCTGAACAACGGCGCGACCGTCCAGCCGGAGAACTCCGGCCTGGCGCCGGTCGGCACCGACCTGCTGACCGGGCCGCTCAGCGCCGGCGGCGGCCCGCGCGACCTGCCGCTGGTCGGCGGGCTGCTCGGCGTGCTGCCCGGCTGAGCCGCCGCACCGGCACCGCGCACGCCGGGAGCCCGGCACCCCGTCCTGCGACACGGGGTGCCGGGCTCCCGGGCTGTCCGGGGCTACAGCTGGGCCAGGCCCGCCAGACCGGTCTCCTGGACCACGCCGGTGGTGGTCGCGGTCGTGGTGGTCGCCAGGTTGTCCACCGAGTCGGTCACCGAGATCCGCTCGTCCTCGTTGCCCAGCGTGGCGCTGGCACCGGGCACCGCCTGCACCGCGCCGGTCACCAGCCGCGGGTCGATCTCGTCCACCTTGACCCGGCCGTCGGCGAGCTGGCCGGTGCCGTCCTTGGCCAGCGAGAGCGGCTTGCCGAGACCGATCCCGGGGGTGTCGGCGTGCAGCGGCGCCGCCGGGGCGTCCAGCAGCAGCTCACCGAGGTCGGCGCCCTGGTCCAGCAGCGGCAGCGGCAGCTCGGCCTTGGCGGTCGGACCGACCCGGCCGGTGCCCAGCGGCGGCACGATGCGCTCCGGGATCAGCGCGTCGCCGGTGGTGTGGGCCGGCACCGGGGGCATCAGCAGCGAGGTCGGGATGCCGCCCGAGATCCGGCTGTCCAGCGGTGCCACCGGGATGTCCACCGGCACCTGCTGGGTGGCCAGCTGCTCCTCCAGGGCCCCCACCTGCTCGGGGCCGACCGGGGCGGCCGAGGCCGCCCCCTGGGAGGCGAGCATGCCCGCACCGACCGCCAGCAGCATCGCGCCGGCCCGCTTGGAGAACCTCATGCTTTTCACCGTTCTGCCTGTCCGTAGTGGAGATCTCTACAGGGAAGGGCTGCGCGGGCGCAGCCGAAAGCAATGTGCTCAACGATCCACCCGGATCCCGGATTGCGGGCGTTAACCGGTTCGGGCTAATAATCCGACAAGAAACACACGGCCGTCGCGCCTCCCGGACTCTTTTCAGAAATCCCCGTAACCTTCCGTGCCGTCATTCTTTGATCTGAGCGTCAGTGACCGCAGACCGGGTCTGAGCGTTGTACGCGTTGTACGCACGGAAACCAAGAGCTTTTCAGAGAGGGATCTCCCCATGATCCAGAAGTCCTTCGCGGCCGCCGGCCTGGCCGCCGCCGCGCTGGCCGTCGCCGCGGCGCCGGCCTCGGCCATCGGTGACTCGGACGGCTCCGCCGGGTCGTTCCAGGGCAACGGCGGCACCAACTTCACCGGCACCGTCGGTGACCACAGCCCGAACTTCCACTTCCTGGACAACGCGAACGTCTGCCTGCCCGAGATCCACAACATCGCGGTCGGCGTCCTCGGTGTGGCCGTCCCGGTCGAGGTCCCGATCGCCAACAGCGGTGGCAAGCAGTACTGCACCCAGGGCCAGGGCACCCAGACCAAGGGCGACTCGGGCGTCTCCCACCTGATCGGCTGACCTGCTCGTCCCAAGCTGCGTCACCCCTCCTGATCCACCCTTCGAATCGCTCCCCGATTCACCCCTGAGAGGAACACCGAAATGATCAAGAAGTCTCTCGCCGCCGCCGGTCTGGCCGCCGCCGCCATCGCGATGTCCGCCGGCTCCGCCTCCGCCATCGCCGACTCGGACGGCGCCGCCGTCTCCGCCCAGGGCAACGGCGGCACCAACCAGACCGGCACCCACGGCGACCACAGCCCGAACTTCCACACCCTCGACAACGCGAACATCTGCCTGCCGGAGGTCCACAACATCGCGGTCGCCGTCCTCGGCGTGGCCGTCCCGGTCGAGGTGCCGATCCTCAACAGCACCCCGAAGCAGATCTGCAACGTCGGCCAGAACACCCAGTCCTCGGGCGACGCGGGTGTCTCGCACCTGATCGGCTGATTCGGCCGCACGGCGCGACGGAGGGCCCGGGGACGTCTGGTCCCCGGGCCCTCCGGGCGTACCGGACCGGACGTCCGACCGGGCCGCACCGGCGGCGTCCGGCCGGGTGACAGGCCGTCGGCGCGGCGCGTGGGGCGCCGCCGCGGACGGCAGCGTGTGGTCCCGTGTCAGGGCCGGTCCCCGGCACCGGACCGGAGCACACGTCAGAGGCAGAGCGCCCGCACGGGGCGCTCCGGAAGAGAGGGCAGATCCATGAAGAGCAAGCTGGTCAAGGTCACTCTGACCGCCGTCGGCGCGCTGGCGCTGGCCGGCCTGGCCGCCCCGGCGGCGTCCGCGCACGTCGGCCTGGTCGGCGGCGGCGAGTTCGCCGCCTCGGCCCACCCGGTGTTCGCGGCCGGCGAGTGGTGGGGCCTCGCCCACACCTCGAACATCCACGCCGGTGCGCACGGCTGGGGCGCCGCCACCTCCACCGACGCGGTCGGCGGCGAGGAGGGCTTCGCCCACATCGGCGGCTGGTAGCACGCACGGAGGCCGGGCCCCCTTCGGTAGGGGGCCCGGCCTCCGCCGTGTCCGGGGCTGTGGCCCCGGTCCGGCTACTTCACCATCGCGGCGGCCTCGAGGGCCCAGTAGGTGAGGATCTGCTCGGCGCCGGCCCGGCGCAGCGAGGTCAGCGTCTCCAGGATCATCCGCTCCCGGTCGATCCAGCCGTTGGCCGCGGCCGCCTCGACCATCGCGTACTCGCCGGACACCTGGTAGGCGGAGACCGGCACCGGCGAGGCGTCGGCGACCTGGCGCAGGATGTCGAGGTAGGCCATGCCCGGCTTCACCATCACCAGGTCGGCGCCCTCGGCGACGTCCAGCTCCAGCTCCCGCAGCGCCTCGCGGGCGTTGGCCGGGTCCTGCTGGTAGCTCTTGCGGTCGCCCTTCAGCGAGGAGCCGACCGCTTCCCGGAACGGGCCGTAGAACGCCGAGGCGTACTTGGCGGTGTAGGCGAGGATGCCGACGTCCTGGTGGCCGGCCTCGTCCAGGGCCCGGCGGACCACCCCGATCTGGCCGTCCATCATCCCGGACGGGCCGACCAGGTGGACGCCCGCGTCCGCCTGCACCCGGGCCATCTCGGCGTACCGCTCAAGGGTGGCGTCGTTGTCGACCGAGCCGTCCGCGGCCAGTACGCCGCAGTGGCCGTGGTCGGTGTACTCGTCCAGGCACAGGTCCGACATGACCACCAGGGCGTCGCCGACCTCGGCGACCACGTCCCGGATCGCCTGCTGGAGGATGCCGTCCGGGTTGGTGCCCTCGCTGCCGGTCGCGTCCTGGACCTCGGGGACGCCGAACAGCATGACGCCGCCCAGGCCCGCCGCGGCCGCCTCGGTGACGGCCTTGCGCAGGGTCTCCCGGGTGTGCTGGACCACGCCCGGCATCGACGAGACCGGGACCGGCTCGCGCACGCCCTCGCGGACGAACAGCGGCAGGATCAGCTCCGCGGGGTGCAGCCGGGTCTCCGCGACCAGCCGGCGCATCGCCGGGGTCGAGCGCAGCCGGCGCGGGCGGACGTACGGGAATTCAGCGGACACGGCTTCTCTCTCCGAACGGTGGTGCTGGTGCCGGGGGCGGCGGATGGTCCGCCCCCGGCCTCGATTCAGCGCGCGGCCTTGCGGCGCGAGCCGGGGCGGCGCTCACTGGGCCGGTAGACCGGCTCGCCGGCGGCGGTCGCGGTGTCCCGGCGCTTGGCCCCGAAGTCTGCCAGGGCCTGGGCGAGCGCCGCGGCCGACGGGGCCGGGGCCATCACGTCGACCCGCAGGCCGTGCTCCTCGGCGGTCTTCGCGGTGGCCGGGCCGATGCAGGCGATGACCGTCACGTTGTGCGGCTTGCCCGCGATGCCGACCAGGTTCCGCACGGTCGAGGACGAGGTGAACAGCACCGCGTCGAAGCCGCCGCCCTTGATCGCCTCCCGGGTCTCGGCCGGCGGCGGCGAGGCGCGCACGGTCCGGTACGCCGTCACGTCGTCGACCTCCCAGCCCAGCTCGACCAGGCCGGCCACCAGGGTCTCGGTGGCGATGTCGGCGCGCGGCAGCAGCACCCGGTCGATCGGGTCGAACACCGGGTCGTAGGGCGGCCAGTCCTCCAGCAGCCCGGCCGCGGACTGCTCGCCGGACGGCACCAGGTCCGGCTTCACGCCGAAGTCGACCAGCGCCTGCGCGGTGGTCTCGCCGACCGCCGCGACCTTGATCCCGGCGAACGCCCGGGCGTCCAGGCCGTACTCCTCGAACTTCTCCCGCACCGCGCGCACCGCGTTCACCGAGGTGAAGGCGATCCACTCGTACCTGCCGGTGACCAGGCCCTTGATCGCCCGCTCCATCTGCTGCGGGGTGCGCGGCGGCTCGACCGCGATGGTCGGCACCTCCTGCGGCACCGCGCCGTACGAGCGCAGCTGCTCGGACAGGCCGTGCGCCTGCTCCTTGGTGCGCGGCACCAGGACGTTCCAGCCGAACAGCGGCTTGGTCTCGAACCAGGAGTGCGAGGAGCGGTGGGCGACCTGCTCACCGACCACGGCTATGACCGGGGTGGCGGGGTCCACCGGGGCGGACACCGGCGCGGGCAGCACCCGGGCGGCCTTGAGGTCCGCCGCGATGGTGGCCAGGGTCGCGGTGAAGGTGCGCTGGCGGGTGGTGGTGCCGGAGAGCGTCGCGCTGAGCGCCGACTCCGGCTTGCGGCCGTTGGAGACCAGCGCGTTGGCGGTGGCCGGCAGCTGGCCCAGGGTGGTGCGCACGACCAGGGTGGTCTCCGGCGCGCCCAGGTCCACCGGGGAGCCGGCCAGCAGCGCGGCGGCCTCCACGAAGCGGACGTCCGTCCCGGCGGCGCCGCGCAGCGGCACCCCCGCGTAGGCCGGCACGCCGACCGACTGGGCGACGCCCGGGATCACCTCGAAGGCGATCCCGGCGCCGGCGCAGCCGAGCATCTCCTCGGCGGCGCAGCCGTCCAGGCCCGGGTCGCCGTCGACGGTCCGCACCACGTGCTTGCCGGAGCGCACGGCCTCGGCGACCAGGTTCGCCAGGTCGAAGTCCGGCCCCTCGGTGCCGGGGGCGTGCACCTGTACGCCCGAGGGACAGTGGCTGCGCACGGCGGCCGCGGTCAGCGGGTCGGCGACCAGGACGTCGGCCGAGGCCAGGACCTCGACCGCGCGCAGGGTCAGCAGGCCCGGGTCGCCGGGGCCCGCGCCCAGGAAGGTGCACCGGCCGGTGGCGGGCACCGTACCCCCGAACGGGCTGTCGGCCGGGAACGGGCTGTCGGTGGCGGCGGTGGGGCTCATCGGGCTCGCTCCCCCATCAGGGCGGCCGCGCCCGCGTCGAGCAGCCGGGCGGCCAGCGTGCGGCCGAGGGCCACCGCCTGCTGCTCGGCGGTCTCGTCGAGGACGATCGGACCGTGGGCGGACATCTTCAGCAGGGTGGCGCCGTCGACGGTGCCGACCACGCCCTCCAGCCGCAGTTCGGATCGGTGGTCCCAGGCGGCCAGCGCGGCGACCGGTGCGGAGCAGCCGGCCTCCAGGGTGGCGAGCAGGGCCCGCTCGGCGGCCACCGCGACCCGGGTGGGGGTGTGGTCGAGGGCCGCCAGCGCGGCGGCCAGACCGCCCCCTTCCGGGAGCGCGGCGGCGGCGGTGCACTCGATGGCGAGCGCGCCCTGGCCGGGGGCCGGGACCATCAGCTCGGGGTCGAGGTGCTCGGTGATCTCCGCGGACCGGCCGAGCCGGTTCAGACCCGCGGTGGCCAGCACCACGGCGTCCAGCTCGCCGGAGGCCACGAAGCCGATCCGGGTGTCCACGTTGCCGCGGATCGCGACGGTCTCCAGCCGGTCGCCGCGTTCGCGGGCCCAGGCGTTCAGCTGCGCCATCCGGCGCGGCGAACCGGTGCCGATCCGGGCCGGGCGGCCGGCTCCGGCCAGCTTCTCCACCAGCTCGCCGAGCGCCAGGCCGTCGCGCGCCACCAGGGCGTCGCGGCTGTCCTCGCGCTCGGGGACGGCGGCCAGCAGCAGGCCCTCGGGGGCCGCGGTCGGAAGGTCCTTGAGCGAGTGCACGGCGAAGTCGATCCGGCCCTCGAGCAGCGCGTCGCGCAGCGCGGAGACGAACACACCGGTGCCGCCGATCTGGGCCAGCGCCTCGCGGGAGGTGTCGCCGTAGGTGGTGATCTCCACCAGCTCGACGGGGCGCCCGGTGAGGCGGGTCACCTCGCGGGCGACCATGCCCGACTGCGCCATGGCGAGCGCGCTGCGCCGGGTGCCGAGCCGCAGGGGTGCCGCGGTGGGGTCCGGTGCCTGGCCGGTGAGCGGTTGACCATTCATGGGGTGATCGTCCCGGTGGTACTCGTGGGATGGCTGACGGTTCATCCGGCGCCCCCGCCCGCAGGCTGCTGGGTGCCGATCGGGGTGCCCGAGACCGCGTGGACGGCGGCCGGGTCGAGGTCGAACAGTTCACGCAGTGCCTCCGCGTAGGAGGCGCCGCCGGGTTCGGCGGCCAGCTGCTTCACCCGCACGGTGGGGGCGTGCAGCAGCTTGTCGACGACCCGGCGGACGGTCTGGCCGATCTCGGCGCGCGAGCGCTCGTCCAGACCGGGCAGCCTGGAGTCCAGGCGGGCCAGCTCGGTGGCGACCACCCCGGAGGCCATCGCGCGCAGCGCCACCACGGTGGGGGCGATCCGCGCGGCCCGCTGGGCGGCGCCGAAGGCGGTGACCTCCTCGGCGACGATGCCGGTGACGGCGTCGACGTCCCCGGCGCCGGGGGTGGCGGCGTGGGCGTGCGAGAGGCTCTCCAGGTCGACCAGGAGCGCGCCGGGCAGCTCGTGCACGGCGTGGTCGACGTCGCGCGGCATGGCGAGGTCGAGGAAGGCGAGGGGGGTGGCGGCGGCGCGCGCGGCGACGGCGGCGGCGACGTCCTGCGCCCCGATCACCGTGCCGGCCGCGCCGGTGCAGGAGATCACCAGATCGACGTCGGCCAGCGCCTCCGGCACCTTCGCCAGGTCCAGGGTGCGGGCGACGTCCCCGCCGAGGATCTCGACCAGCCGCTCGGCGCGCTCCGGCGTCCGGTTGGCGATCAGCAGGTCCGTCACGCCCGAGCGGACCAGGGTGGCGGCGGCCAGCGAGCTCATCGAGCCCGCGCCGACCACCAGCGCCCGCTTGCCCGCGATCGCGCCGGCGCCGGCCGCGACCTGCTCCAGGCCGAAGGTCACCAGGGACTGGCCGGCCTTGTCGATGCCGGTCTCGCTGTGCGCCCGCTTGCCGACCCGCAGGGCCTGCTGGAAGAGCTCGTTGAGGCCGCGCGCGGCGGTGTGCTCCTCCTGCGCCTTGGCCAGGGCGTCGCGCAGCTGGCCGAGGATCTGGCCCTCGCCGACCACCATCGAGTCCAGGCCGCAGGCCACCGAGAAGAGGTGGTGGACCGCGCGGTCCTCGTAGTGGACGTAGAGGTGGGAGGTCAGCTCCTCCAGGTCGACCCCGCTGTGGTGGGCGAGCAGCAGCGACAGCTCGGCGACGCCGGCGTGGAACTTGTCCACGTCCGCGTACAGCTCGATCCGGTTGCAGGTGTTGACCAGCGCCGCCTCGGCGACGGTCGCGGACGCGGCCGCGTCGTGCAGCAGCCGGGTCGGCACCTCACCGGTCAGCGCGGCCCGCTCCAGCACGCCGACCGGGGCCGTGCGATGGCTCAGCCCTACGACGAGAAGACTCACGCCCGCCCCCTGGTCCCACGATTCTCGGTCCCGCTCATGCCGGCATCACCGCGGACAGCTCGCCCTCGCCGGGCTTGCCGGGCTTGCCCTGCGCCGTCGGCTCCGCGTCCTTGGCCGACTCGGCGGCGGTGCGGGGCTTGGTGCTGCCGCCGGCCGCGCGGCGCAGCTTGGCCGCGGCGGCGCGGACCGGGCCGGGGGCGCGGTCGAGCACGGACTCCGTGCGGTCCGGCTCGTCGCCGGCCTTGCGCTGCTCGTGGAAGGCGAGGATCTGCAGCTCGATGGAGAGGTCCACCTTGCGCACGTCCACGCCGTCCGGAACGGTCAGCACGGTCGGGGCGAAGTTCAGGATGCTGGTGACACCGGCCTCGACCAGCCGGTCGCAGACCTGCTGGGCGGCGCCGGGCGGCGTGGTGATGACACCGATCGAGACGTGCTGGCTCTCCACGATGGACTCCAGTTCGTCCATGTGGCGCACCGGCAGGCCGGCCGCGCTGCTGCCGACCACGGACGGGTCGGCGTCCAGCAGGGCGGCCACCCGGAAACCGCGGGAGGCGAAGCCGCCGTAGTTGGCGAGCGCGTGGCCGAGGTTCCCGATGCCGACGATGACGACCGGCCAGTCCTGCGTCAGGCCCAGCTCGCGGGAGATCTGGTAGACGAGGTACTCGACGTCGTAGCCGACCCCGCGGGTGCCGTACGAGCCCAGGTAGGAGAAGTCCTTGCGCAGCTTGGCGGAGTTCACCCCGGCCGCGGCCGCCAGCTCCTCGGAGGAGACGGTCGGCACCGAGCGCTCGGAGAGCGCGGTGAGCGCGCGCAGGTACAACGGAAGCCGGGCGACCGTCGCCTCCGGGATGCCCCGGGCGCGCGAAGGTCGACGCGCGGCGCCCTGGTCGGGCGTCTGCGAACTGCTCTGTGGTGATCGGCCGATTGCCACGGTGCTCCTGTGGGTGAAGCTGGGCTTTGGCAGCCAGGCTATGCGTTTGTGAACGTGTGCACAAAGATGGTGTCCGATTTGTCCACGCACAGTGATGCGCATCACGCCGTGGACCCCATAGCACCGGCCCCTTTCCGGGCCGCCGCCGGGGGCGGTGCAAGGGGTGGCCGAGGGCCGTACAGCAGGCCGTTCGGCAGCACGGGCGGAGCCGGGCGGGAGGACCCCCGCAGGACCAGCGGCACCGGCTCCCCGGACGGCCGGGACCGGGCCCGCCCCAGCCTCGGCCACGGCACCGCGGCCGCCTCGCGCAGCGGTTCCGCCCAGTCGTCCGGCGGGCAGGACGGCGCGTCCAGGCAGTGGCGGAGCAGGTCGGCGGTGGCCCGGGCGTCGCCGAGCGCGGTGTGCGCGGCGAAGCCGCCGAGGCCGGCCGCCGCCACACAGGCCGCCAGGCCGAAGCCGCCGGCCTCCGGCAGATGGGCCCGGGCCAGCCGCATCGTGCACAGCGAGGGCACCGGCGGCAGCGGGACCCCGATCCGGGCGAACTCGCGATCCAGGAAGGCGTGGTCGCAGGTGACGTGATGGCCGACCAGCACCCGGCCGGTCAGCAGCTCCAGCAGCAGCGGCGCGATCTCGCGGAAGCGCGGGGCGCCCTCGACGTCCTCCTGCGCTATCCGGTGCACATGGGTCGGGCCGACCGGGCCGAGCGGGTCCAGCAGGGTGCAGAACTCGCCCTCGGGGCGGAGCCGCTCGTCCAGCAGCACCACCGCCACCTCGACCACCCGGTGCCGCCAGGGGCTGCGGCCGGTCGCCTCCACGTCCACCACGGCGAAGCCCCCGCGCGCGGCCGAGGGCTCGGCGGGCGTGGCTAAGGGCGGACCGGGAAGCATGGCGGCACTCCTCGCGTGCTCAGCCCCCCATGGGCGCAGACGAGTTCGATCGTAAGCCGACCGACGGCCGGTGCCCCAAGCCGGGAACGCGGAATCTTCACAACGATTCGGCGAACCGCCCCCGCCGTTCGGCGGGGGCGCGGGAGCCCCCCGGCGGAGCGGGCGGGCGGCTCCCGGCGGAGCGGGCCGGTGCCTCCCGTCGGGGCCGCCGGGGCCCGGGTCAGGCGCCGAGCGCGGTGCGCAGGCGCTTCTCGTCCACCCGCCAGAAGTCGTGCTGGCGCCCGTCGATCAGGGTGACCGGGATCTGCTCCCAGTAGAGGTGGTGGAGCTCCGGGTCCTGGGTGATGTCCTTCTCCTCGAAGGCCGCGCCCAGCTCGGCCGTCACCCGGACGATCACCTCCCGGGCGTCGTCGCACAGATGGCAGCCGGGCTTGGCCACCAGGGTCACCGTCCGGTCGGCCGGCCCCGGGCCCCGGTTCTTGTCACGTCGCAGCAGTGGACTCACCCCGCCATTGTGCGCCGACCCGGCGGACGGTCCGGACCCGGCCGCCGTTCACCCGTCGGGCACGTCGCCGTCACGGCCGCCGCACAGGTGGCTGGCTATGCTCGATGGCATGGCCGTGCTCCGAAGGCTCACCCAGTCAAGGCGCTCCACCGGCTCGCGGGCCGCGCTGGCGGGCGAGGCCGCGGCGGAGGCGGCGGAGGCCGCCCTGCGGGCCGCCCCGGCGCCGGTCGGGGAGGTTCCGGCGGAGCCGGCCGACGGCACCGGGCCGGCGGCGGAGACCCGGTCGGCCGAGGAGGCGGAGCCCGCGGACGCGGAGCCCGCCCGGCGCGGCAGGGCGCCCAGGCCCCCCGCCGAGAACCACACCCCCGATCCCGACGACCCGCGCGCCGCCGCCTTCTTCGACTGCGACAACACCATCCTGCGCGGGGCCGCGATCTTCTACCTCGGGGTCGGCCTCTACCGCCGGGGCTTCCTCACCCGCCGGGACATCGCGCGCTTCGCCTGGCAGCAGGCCTGGTTCCGGCTGTACGGCGCCGAGGACCCGGACCACATGGCCGACGCCCAGCACACCGCCCTGGGCCTGGTCGCCGGCAAGCGGACCGCCGAGCTGGAGGCGCTCTGCGAGGAGGTCTTCGAGGAGGTCATCGCCGACAAGGTGTGGCCGGGCACCCGCGCGCTGGTCCAGATGCACCTGGACGCCGGGCAGCGGGTCTGGCTGGTCACCGCCGCCCCGGTGGAGGTGGCCCGGATCATCGCGGCCCGGCTCGGCATGACGGGGGCGCTCGGCACCGTCGCCGAGGCCCGCGAGGGCGCGTACACCGGCCGGCTGGTCGGCGAACTGCTGCACGGGCCGGCCAAGGCGGCCGCGGTGCGCTCGCTGTCCCGGCGGGAGCGGCTCGACCTCGACCGCTGCGCCGCGTACAGCGACTCGGCCAACGACATCCCGATGCTCTCGCTGGTGGGCCACCCCTACGTGGTGAACCCGGACGGCGCGCTGCGGCGGCACGCCCGCGCGCAGGGCTGGCGGGTCCGGGACTTCCGGACCGGACGGAAGGCCGCCCGGGTCGGGCTGCCGGCCGCCGCCGCGCTCGGCGTGGCCGCGGGCGCCGTCGCGGCCTGGGCCGCGCTGCACCGCCGGCACCGCGCCTGAGCGACGAGCAGCGGGCGACGGGCGACGGGCGACGGGCGACGGGCGACGGGCGGACCGGACCCTGCGGACGGCCGTCCGGGGCCCGCGCCGGGGTGAGTCCGGTCAATTCGCGCGCTGACGATGCCGCCCGTACGGGCGAACTCCCGCGCGTCGCGGGCCCGTCCGGCCCCGTCGATCGAACTCGCCAGCCCGTGACCGGATCTGATCGTTCGCCAGCTCGACAAAGTCGGGGGTTATCGGGCCCCAGAACCGGGAAACCGCCCGCCGCACCACCGAATTGGTCACCAGGTGCACCCGTTCTGTCACGTTGAGCCAGCCGATCGCCGACATGTTCGGTCACTGTCGGCCGGATATTCGTTCAATGCGGATCCCAAACGACCACTTCGACCACACGGTGTAGCTGTCATTGCACAAAGCGTTATTCTCTCCTGGATGCACGTCACCCAACCGCCCCAGCGCGACCCGGGGGGCGCGGACGTGCTCTCCGCGCAGGCGGAGGTGATCCGTCCACAGTTCTGCCTCTGGGAGTCCCGTGTACCCACCCGTCCGGAACGACGCGCCTGCACCCTCCCGCCCGTCGTCCGCGCCCCTGCGCTCCCGCACCAGCCTCCGCGGCCGCCCGGTCCCGCCCCGGCAGATCTCCACCGGCCTGGACCTGCTGCGCACCCTGCTCCGCAGCCAGCTCGCCGCCACCCCCCAACTGGTGCCCGCCGGAGCCGCGTTCGGCCAGACCCAGGACCGTCCCGGCACCCCCCTGCTGCGCACCACCGCGGCCGGCTCGACCGGGGCCGGCACCCGGGGCCGGACCGGCAGCGCCGGCGGCCGCAGCCGCTCCCGCACCACCACCGGCCCCGGTTACGAGACCGAGCACAACCCGATCATGGAGCTGGTCGAGCGCGCCCAGGCCGGCGAGAGCGAGGCCTTCGGCCGGCTCTACGACCACTACGCGGACACCGTCTACCGCTACATCTACTACCGGGTCGGCAGCCGGGCCACCGCCGAGGACCTCACCAGCGAGACGTTCCTGCGCGCGCTGCGCCGGATCGGCACCTTCACCTGGCAGGGCCGGGACTTCGGCGCCTGGCTGGTGACCATCGCCCGCAACCTGGTCGCCGACCACTTCAAGTCCAGCCGGTTCCGGCTGGAGGTCACCACGGGCGAGATGCTCGACTCCAACGAGTGCGAACGCAGCCCCGAGGACTCGGTGCTGGAGTCGCTCTCCAACGCGGCCCTGCTGGAGGCGGTCCGCCGGCTGAACCCGCAGCAGCAGGAGTGCGTCACGCTGCGCTTCCTGCAGGGGCTGTCGGTCGCCGAGACCGCCCGGATCATGGGCAAGAACGAGGGTGCCATCAAGACCCTCCAGTACCGCGCCGTGCGCACCCTGGCCCGCCTGCTCCCGCCCGACGCGCGGTGAGCCGGCGGCGGTCCGGGGAGGCCCCCGGGGAAGCGGCGGGAGAGATAGTGGGCGGGCCGTCACCCTCGGCGGCGGCCCGACACATCCGGGTGAACGGTCGGTCCGATGATCAGTCGTGCGTAACCGACCGCCCGCGCCGCTCGTTGGCCAGCTTGCAAGCCTCCACCAGGCGTGCGGTCAAGTCGAATTGCGACCTCTCACCCGATGGAGTGGCTTTGGCTTGCCGGGGCAACCGTCCGGCAGGCCGGGGTGTCGACAACGACGAAGGGAGGTGTGGCCCGTGACGGCAAACGTGCTTGAGCACCGGCGGGCGAAGGCCTTCGCCGAGGCGCTGGAGGCCCACCAGGCGGAGCAACGCGCTGCCGACGGCAACGGAACGGCCAACACCGCTACCGGCAACGCCGGTTCGGTCGCGATGGCCGAACTCATCGACACGGTCGGCGCGCTCGGCGCGCTGCCCGCTCCGGAACTCGACCACGAGGTCCGGACCGTCCAACGCGCCCAGCTGATGGCCGCGTTCGAGCAGGCCTTCGCGGGCGGACCGGGCGTCACCGTGCCGCGTCAGCGCCGCCACCGGGCCGTCCGCACGGCGCCGCGCGGACGCTGGAGCCGCCGGTTCGCGATCGGCGGGCTCGTCGCCGGCCTCGCCGTCGGCAGCTTCGCCGGGGCCGCGGCCGCCAGTGGCAACGCCCTCCCCGGCGACCCGCTGTACGGCATGAAGCGCGGACTGGAGGGACTCCGGCTCAACCTCGCGAACACCGACAGCGAGCGCGGCGAACTGCTGCTCGACAACGCGGCCACCCGGCTCGGTGAGGCCCGGTCACTGGTGGGCCGGGCCGGTACCGGCGGCTCGCTCAGCCCGGGCACCGTCGAGCAGGTCCGCAAGGCCCTGGACGACATGCACACCGATGCCCTCAAGGGCCGCGACCTGCTGCGCGCCGTCTACCGCAACAACGGCTCGCTCGACCCGATGCGCGCCCTGGCAGGCTTCGCCCAGGACGAGGACGGCGCCTGGGCCGAGGTGCAGTCCCGGCTCCCGGACCAGCTCGTCCCGCAGGCCCACCTGGTGGACCAGCTCTTCGACGACATAAGCCAGGACGTCGCGCCCCTGCGTCTGGTCCAGCAGCCCGCCAAGAGCGGGATGCCGGACGACGGCGGGGCGGGCGACGGCACCCGCGGGACGGGTGTGCCGGGCGGACCGTCCGTCGGCACCTCGCCCGACGGCAACCCGGCGGTCGGCGGAGTACCGGCCCAGGGCGGTGTCATCGGCGGACCGGCCGGCACCGCGGTCGGCGGTCGGCCGGGCAGCACCCCGCAGGTCCCGCCGCAGGGCGGCGCGCCCGCACCGGCGGCGCCCGCTGCCCCCGGCGCACCGGCCGCACCGGTGCCCAGCAACGAGGGCAATGTCGTACCGGCGCCGGTCGGCGGTCTGGTGGACAACCTCACCAGCGGGCTCACCGGGGCCAAGCCCTCGCCCAGCGCGGACGCGCCGGCTCCGGCCCCGGTGCCGGACCGGTCCCCGGCGCAGCCGTCCGAGTCGCCCAGTGCGAGCGGCGCCGCCGCCCAGCAGCAGGGGGTCGAGGTGCCCCCGCTGATCCCGGGCCTGCTGCCCGGGCTGCGGATCCTCGGCGGCTGACCCGCCGTTGCGCTCGGCCCGGACGGCCGGCGAGTGGCTCAGAAGAACACCGAGCGCCGCCGCACCAGCAGCTGGTACAGCGTGTGCTGGATGGTCTCGCGGACCTCGTCGGCCAGGTCGAAGACCAGCATCGGATCGTCCGCCGCCTCCACCGGGTGCCGGTCGGTCGCGATCGGCTCGCCGAACTCGATGATCCACTTGGTCGGCAGCGGCACCGCCCCCAGCGGGCCCAGCCACGGGAAGGTCGGCGTGATCGGCACGTACGGCAGACCCAGCAGCCGGGCCAGGGTCCGGAAGTCGCCGATCATCGGGTAGGTCTCCTCGGCCCCGACGATCGAGCACGGCACGATCGGCACCCGGGCCCGCAGCGCCGAGGAGACGAAGCCGCCCCGGCCGAAGCGCTGGAGCTTGTACCGCTCGGAGAACGGCTTGCCGACCCCCTTGAAGCCCTCCGGCCACACCCCGACCAGTTCGCCGCGCTCCAGCAGGGCCTGGGCGTCCTCGTTGCAGGCCAGGGTGTGCCCGGCCTTGCGGGCCAGCTCGTTGATCCCCGGCAGGACGAACACCAGGTCGGCGGCGAGCATCCGCAGGTGCCGGTGGTGCGGGTGGTGGTCGTGTATCACCACCTGGGTCATCAGCGCGTCCAGCGGGATCGTCCCGGAGTGGTTGGCGACGATCAGCGCGCCGCCCTCGGCCGGGATGTTCTCGATCCCGCGCACCTCGATCCGGAAGTACTTCTCCGCCAGCGGCCGCAGCAGCCCGAGCAGCACCTCCTCGGTGAGCTCCCGGTCGAAGCCGAACTCGTCCACCTCGTAGTCGCCGGTGATCCGGCGGCGCAGGAAGGCCAGGCCGTCGGCGGCCCGGTCCTCCCAGCCCTTGCCGAACGCGCGGGTCGCGGCGGCGCCGAGCCGCCCGGCCAGCGCGCCGCCGACGGCGCCGGCCACCCGGTCGGCCAGGCCGGAGCCGTCGGCCGGCGGCTCGCTCCAGCTGGGGGCGGACTCGATCGGGATGACCTTGGCCTCACCCGGCGCGTTCTCGGCGGCGGCACTCATGCGGGTCAGCTCCTGGGTCGGTGCGGTCGGGCGGGGGTGCCCGGGGCGGTGGTGCCCGGAGCGGTGGTCCGGCCGGCCTCCGGACCGAGCAGCGCGGCCAGTCCGTCGGTGACGGCGGTCAGCCGCTCCGGCGGCAGCAGGCCCGGCGACTGCGCGGCGGCGAAGTCCGCAAAGGCCTCCGGGGTGCTGAACACCGGGCGGTAGCCGAAGGCCCCGCGCAGCCTGGCGGTGTCCACCACCCGGCCGTGGGTCAGCAGCCGCAGGTGCTCGGGCGAGACGTCGACCAGCCTGGTCTGCCGGGCCAGTCCGGCGATCCAGCTGACCGCCGGCAGCAGCAGCGGCAGGGTCGGCCGGCCCAGTCGGCGGGCGCACTGGGAGAGCAGCAGCACGCCCTCCCCGGCGACGTTGACGGTGCCGGTGTTCACGGTGCCCGGCTCGGCCGGGAAGGAGGCCCGGCAGAGCACCTCGACCACGTCGTCCTCGTGCGCGAACTGCAGCCGGGGGTCGTAGCCGAGCACGGTCGGCAGGACCGGCAGCGCGAAGTAGTCGGTCAGCGGGGTGTCGGCGCCCGGGCCGACGATGTTGGCGAACCGCAGCACCGTGACCGCGACGTCCGGACGGCGCCGGGCGAAGCCCCGGACGTAGCCCTCGACCTCGACCGCGTCCTTGGCGAAGCCGCCGCCCGGCAGGGTCTTCGGCTGGGTCCGCTCGGTGAACACGGCCGGGTCGCGCGGCGCCGAGCCGTAGACGCCGGTGGTCGACTTCACCACCAATCGGCGCACCCCCGGCGCCTTCTGGCAGGCGCCGAGCAGCTGCATGGTGCCGATCACATTGGACTCCTTCACCGCGGAGCGGTTGGTGGAGCCCAGTCCGGTGGCGCTGACCGCGAGGTGCACCACGGTGTCGACGCCGTGCTCGGCGATCACCCGCGCCACGGCGGGGCGGCGCAGGTCCAGCTGGTGGAAGCGGTACGGCGCGGCGGGCCCGTCCGGCTCGGCGAGCGCGCGCAGGGCCGGGCTCGGCGGCTGCACGTCCACACCGACCACCAGGTCCACCCCCGGCCGGCGGCGCAGCTCGGCGGCGAAGCGGGCGCCCAGGTGCCGGCCGACGCCGGTGACGAGCACGACCGTTCCCACAGCGCTGCACCCCATTCCTCGGCCCGGGAGACCTGCGTGCACCGTACCGCGCCGCGCCGGTGGGCCGGGAAACGACCGGGCCGGGGGAACAGCCGGACCGGGGAAACCGCCGACCGGGAAACGACACCGCCCGCCCCGGCCGGAGGGCCAGGACGGGCGGTGTCAAGCGCTGGGCGCGCGAGCGCGGCCGGGGACGCTTACTTCTTGTTGCGACGCTGAACGCGCGTGCGCTTGAGAAGCTTGCGGTGCTTCTTCTTGGCCATACGCTTGCGACGCTTCTTGATGACAGAGCCCACGGAACAACCCTCGCTCACTGAGACTCTCGCCCGTGAGAGACGGAGTCCATACGACTGACGTGAGGGCCCAGCCTACCGTCCACTCGCCCAGGGTCGTAATCGCGCCCCCCGGAGCAGGCGAACCGCAGGCGAATCCGGAGCGAACGGAGACGGGGCCCACCGATGGTGGACCCCGCCCTGACCGGCCTTGCCTACGCGCTTTCGAGCCGCACGTAGGACTCCTTGAGGTACTCGTGCACTGCCTGCTGGGGCACCCGGAACGAGCGGCCGACCCGGATGGCAGGCAGCTCACCGCTGTGCACCAACCGGTAGACCGTCATCTTGGAGACCCGCATGACCGCGGCCACCTCGGCCACGGTCAGGAAGACGACGTCCTGCAAGGGGCGTTCGCCGGAACTCATGACCATCACCCGACCCTTACCCGTGTGCAAGGCACCGGCTTCCCCTCCGGTGACTCCACCGGCACACGTGTATCCCCAGAGTAGTTATGGGTGGTACCAGTGGGAAGAGGGAGAAGCCCAGTCCTCGTACGGTGAGGGATAAGTCGGTTGCAGTACGTAGTCGATCGGCGATTTGTACCGGTCGGCCTGCGCACGGAACGCGACCGGGCACCAGGTCTTCACAAGCGGAAGGCGCCCCTTCGCCACCCGGTCAGGGCAGCAGGCCGTGGTGCGGCAGGACGGCGCGGCGGGCGGCCAGAATCGCCTGGTCGAGGCGGTCCGCCGGATCGTATCCCGCGTCGAAGTCCCGCCAGACCGGACGGGCGCCGTCGGTCATCCGCAGCGGGGCGGGACCCCGGGTGCGCCGGTAGACCTCGGCGCGCCAGGACTCCGGGGTCTCGGTGGCCGGGTCGACCGGCCGGCCCGCGGCGGTGGCGACCAGATGGGTCCAGGCCCTCGGGACGACGTCGACGACCGCGTAGCCGCCCCCGCCGAGCGCGATCCACCGGCCGTCGGCGTGCTCGTGCGCCAGCCCGTGCAGCTCCTCGGCGATGGCCCGCTGGGCGTCCACCGTGACGGCGAGGTGGGCGAGCGGGTCCTCCAGATGGGTGTCGGCCCCGTGCTGGGTGACCAGGACCTGCGGGCGGAAGGCTGCGAGCAGCTCGGGCACCAGGGCGTGGAAGGCGCGCAGCCAGCCGGCGTCGCCGGTGCCGGCCGGCAGCGGGAGGTTGGCGGCGGAGCCCTCGGCACCCGGGCCGCCGGTCTCGGTGCTCCAGCCGGTCTGCGGGAAGAGCGTGGCGGGGTGCTCGTGCAGCGAGACGGTGAGCACCCGGGGGTCGTCCCAGAACGCGTGCTGGACGCCGTCGCCGTGGTGGACGTCCACGTCGACGTAGGCGATCCGCTCGGCGCCGAGTTCGAGCAGCCGGGCGATGGCGAGGGCCGGGTCGTTGTAGACACAGAAGCCGGACGCGCGGTCGGGCATCGCGTGGTGCAGCCCGCCGGCGAAGTTGACCGCGTGCGGGGTCTCGCCGCGCCAGACCGCCTCGGCGGCGGCGACCGACTGGCCGGCGATCAGCGCGGAGGCGGAGTGGACGGCGGGGAAGGACCAGTTGTCGTCGGTGCCGAGGCCGTGCCGCGGATCCTGCCGGTCGGGGTGGGCGGCGGCGTGCTTGACCGCCTCGACGTAGGCCGCGGTGTGCACCAGGCGGAGGGTGGAGTCGCCCGCGGCGGGCGCGGAGCGGACGGTGACGCCCGGTCCGGCGGCGAGGCCGAGGTCCTCGACCAGGCGCATGGTGAGCGACAGCCGGGTGGGGTCCATCGGGTGGCCCGGGCCGAAGTCGTAGGCGGTGACCGCCTCGTCCCAGAAGAGGTGCAGGCCGCAGGAGGGGTCACGCTCGGCGTCGGGCATGGCCTCCACCGTAGTGGGTGGCGGCCGTGCGGCCGGGCAACGGGTCCTTGAACGCCCGCGGTACGGGAGTCAGATCCGGGCGCTCGTCCCCGGGGTGGGCGCGGCGGCGGAAACGGGGGCGTGCGCGGGGGCCGGGACGGCGGCGCGGGCGGTCCGGCGGGCGGTTCGGCGGCCGGCCAGCCGGCAGCCGAGGCAGTCGGGGTGGCCGTGGCGGCCGGCCGGGTCGGGGGTGCGCCAGTGCCGCAGTTCCGGCGGGCGCGGCCCGGTGGCCTTGCCCCGGCCGGCCAGGTGGAGCGTCCAGGCGGCGACCGCCCCGAGGAGGATCAGCGCCGCACCGGCCCAGAGCCCCGGACCGGAGCCCGCGACGAAGGCCGCGCCCGCGACGGCGAAGCCCAGGGTGACGACGGCGGTGCCGGTCCAGCCGGCCACGGTGTGGCCCATGTCGTGATCAGCGTGTGCGCCCATGTGTCCTCGTTTGGTGTGATGGACGGGTCCACCCGGGCTCCCGTCCGCGAACGGACTGATGTCTTATCTCACGAGATAAGTAACTTAGATGCTAAGGAGATTTCCCGTGGAGGGCAAGCCGCGCCCCGAGGCGACGCCCGAGCAGGCGCTCTACGCGATGGACCGGATGATCGCGCTCGCGCAGTTCGGCCAGCAGGACATCGCGGCGCGGCTCGGCCTGAACGTCACCGACCTCACCTGCGTCGGCTTCCTGATCGAGGCGGCGATGGCCGGCGAGGGCCTGGCCGCGGGCGACCTCGCCGAACGCGCGCAGCTGACCACCGGCGCGGTGACCGGTGTGCTCAACCGGCTGGAGAAGGCCGGGTACGCCCGGCGCGAGGCCGACCCGGGCGACCGCCGCCGGGTGCGGGTGGTGCTGGAGGCCGCCGCGCAGGAGCGGATCATGGAGGTCTACGGCCCGTTCTACGGACGGATCAACGGCCTCTTCGCCGACTACACCCCGGCCGAGATCGCCGTGCTCACCGACTGGTTCACCCGCGCGAAGGCGATCCTGCACGAGTCGCTGGCGGAGATCAGGGAGGCGACGCCCTGAGCCGGCCCCCCGGTGGCGCGCCCGACGGTTCGCCCTACGGCGTACCCCGGACGGCGTCCCGGACGGCCGGTCCGGTGGGCGCCGGGGAGGCCGGCGCCGCCGGGGCGAAGCGGTCCGCCAGCGGCAGCACCGCCAGTACCAGCAGCATCGGCGCCAGCAGCGCCCAGCGGTACGAACTCGCGTCCGCGAGCGCCCCCACCAGCGGCGAACCCACCAGGAACCCCACGTAGTTGAACAGGTTGAGCCGGGCCACCGCGGCGTCCGAGTCGGCCGGGAACAACCGCCCGCCGGCCGCGAACACCTGCGGGATGATCGCGCAGATCCCCAGCCCCAGCACGGTGAACCCGGCGATCCCGGCCCAGGCGGCGGGCGCGGCGGCGGCCAGCGCGAACCCGAGCGCGGACAGCGCGGCACCGGACCGCACCACCGGAACGGCGCCCCAGCGCTGCACCGCGCGGTCGCCGAGCGCCCGGCCGAGCAGCATCGCCACCATGTAGCCGAGGTAGGAGAGCTTGGCGACGTCCTCTGGACTGCCGAGACCGTCGGTCAGGTACTTGACGCTGTAGTTGGAGACCGAGGCGTCGGCGATGTAGGCGAAGGCCATCACCAGGCAGAGCGGCAGCAGCGGCCGCCAGGGGATCGACCGGGCGGCGGCCGCGGCGGCCTCCCGTACCGCGTCGCCGAGTTCGGCCGGTCCGGCGAACCTGGTGCCGGCCAGCAGCGCGAGCGGGGCGACCACCCCGGCCGCCGTCCCGAACAGCACCGGCAGACCGAGCCCGACGTGCGCGCCGAGACCCGCGACAGCCGCGCCGACGATGCCGCCGAGGCTGAACGCGGCGTGGAAGCCGAGCATCACCGAGCGGCCGTAGCGGTGCTGGAGCCCGACCCCGAGCATGTTCATACTCGCGTCCAGCGCGCCGACCAGCAGGCCGAAGGCGCCCAGGGCCAGCGCCAGTTGCCAGAGCTCGTCCCCCAGGCCGACGGCGGCCAGGGTGGCGCAGACCGCCGGCTGGACCACCCGCAGCACGGCCCGCGCGCTCGTCCGGCGCACCAGCCGCTCGGAGGCGATCGACCCCACCCCGGCCAGCACCGGCACCGCAGCCAGGAAGAGCGGCAGCAGGGAGTCGCTCAGCCCGTAGCGGTCCTGGATCTCCGGGATGCAGGTGACCAGCAGGGCGAAAGTGACGCCCTGGAGGAGGAAGCTCGCGGCCAGCGCCGCCCGGCCGGCCCGGAGCCGCGGCGTGACCGGGACGCTCCCGTCCCCCGCATCGCTCCCGGAACGGTAGGCACTCTCGGTAGGCACATCCACCTCGCTACTGGCCGGTACGGCGGTCGGTGGCGAGAGCGTAGGCGCTGACGGGCGTTCGCGGGAGGGGGTGCGCGTGAGACGGCTGCGTCTGCCGCACACCCCTCCCGGGGTCCGGCCGCTACCGGTCGAGCAGGGGGAGCACCTCGGCGAGGTCGGCGATCAGGCCGGTGGCACCGGCGGCGGTCAGCTTCGCCGGGGCGGTCAGCGCGGTGTAGCCGTACACGTCCATGCCGGCCGCGCGGGCGGCGAGCACGCCGTTCGGGCTGTCCTCCACCACCAGGCAGGCGGCCGGATCCACGCCGAGGGTGCGGGCGGCGTGCAGGAACAGGTCCGGCGCCGGCTTGCCCACCCCCACGTCCTGGGCGCTGAAGATCCGCTCCTCCGGGAACCACCCGCGCAGACCGGTGACGTCCAGCGCGGCGCGGATCCAGCTGTGGTGCGCGGACGAGGCCAGGCAGTACGGCACGGAGCCCTGCCGGAGCTCCTTCAGCAGCGTCTCCGCGCCCCGTACGGCGGCGAGTTCGGCGGTGAAGGTGTCGAAGACCCGGCCGTGGAAGGTCTCGTCGAAGCCCTCCGGGAGGAGGGCGCCGTCGTGCCGCTCGGCGATCACGTCGTGCACCCGGTGGGCCGCGGTGCCCATGAAGTCCCGGTAGGAGTCCTCGACGGTGGTCGGGTAGCCCAGTTCGGTCAGATAGTCGGCGAGCACCCGGTTGGAGAGCGGCTCGCTGTCCACCAGGACACCGTCGTTGTCGAAAATCACCAGTTCATAGGCCATACGGGCGACCCTACCGGCCGTCCCTCCGGGTCACTTGCCGCCGGAGGCCAGCTCCCGGGAGCGGTCCCGGGCCGCCTCCAGCGCGCTCAGCAGGGCCGCCCGCACCCCGTGGTTCTCCAGCTCGCGGATGGCCGCGATGGTGGTGCCGGCCGGCGAGGTGACCGCCTCGCGCAGCTTCACCGGGTGCTCCCCGGAGTCCCGCAGCATCACCGAGGCGCCGATCGCCGACTGCACGATGAGGTCGTGCGCCACCTGCCGGGGCAGCCCGAGCAGGATGCCCGCATCGGTCATCGCCTCGACCAGGAAGTAGAAGTACGCCGGGCCGGAGCCGGAGAGCGCGGTCGCCGCGTCCTGCTGGGACTCGGGCAGCCGCAGCGCCTTGCCGACCGAGCGGAAGATCTCCTCCGCCCGCTCCAGGTGCGCCTCGGCGGCGTGCGACCCGCCGGAGATGACGCTCATGCCCTCGTCCACCAGGACGGGCGTGTTCGGCATCACCCGGACCACCGGGGTGCCGGGCGCCAGCCTGGCCTCGAACCAGGCGGTGGGGATGCCGGCCGCGGCCGAGATCACCAGCCGGTCGGGGTCGATGTGCGGCGCCAGCTCGTCCAGCAGGGTGCCCATGTCCTGCGGCTTCACCGCGAGGATCAGGGTGTCCGCGAGCTTGGCGGCCTCGGCGTTGCCCACCACGCCGACCCCGTACCTGGCGGCCAGTTCGGCCGCCCGCTCGGGCCGGCGGGCCGTCACCAGGACGTCCGCCGGGTCCTTGCCGGCCCGCAGCAGACCGGAGAGCAGGGCCTCCCCGATCTTGCCCGTGCCGAGGAAGGCGATCTTCTGTCCGTGCGCCGCGCTGCTGGTCATGGCCGCTCCTTGCCTCCGGTGTTGTGTCCCGCCACCCCGGTCATCCTCGCACCGCGCCCCGCCCCCGGGCGGCACCGTCCACCCTGCGGGCACTCGGCGGAGCGGCACCCCGGAAGAGAGGCCCCTAGGGCGAATCTCGGGGTTCTCCCCTATGGCCCGGCGGTGAACGCGGGCGCACCGTGGAGGCATGGCACACGGAGAGATGTCCCGACGTGAGAACCGGCAGGTCGCCGTCGCCGCGGCGACCTTGGGCCCGTGGCGGACGGCCGCGGGGGTCGGTGCCCTGGTGGGGGCGACGGACCTGGTGATCGATCTGATCGACGGGGACTGGTCGCTGAGCATGCTGGCCGGTCCGGCCGGCCTCGCCCTGTTCTTCTTCTTCCTGGTCGGCACGGTGGGCGGCCGGCTGCGCCGGGACACCGCCGACCGCCGGCTGCACAAGTGGGCGAACGAGCACCCCTGGCAGGCCGCGCTCCCGGCGGCGGGCGGCCTGCTCCTGCTGAACACGCTGGCCCAGCTGTTCCTCGGCGACGCGGGCGTGTTCGAGGCGTTCTTCCTCTCGCTGTTCCCGGCGGCCATGGTCCTGGGTGTGGCGGGGGTGGTCGGCTCGGTGAAGCGCGCCCGCAGCAAGGACTGACGCCCCGGGAGGACACGGGTGGTCGACCGCCCCGCTCCGGCGGGGGTGTTCACCCGGCGGTGCGGCCCCGATCGAACACCCGTCACACCCCGTCGGCATACTGGCGCGATGCCGATCGCCGAAGACCCAGAACCGCGTCCGTCCGAGGAGCCGAAGGACGGGACGGACGGGAAGGACCCGTTCGCCGACCTCGTACTCGACGAGGAGTTCGTCCGCGGCGCCGCCGTCAAGGAGCAGGCGGGCCGCACCCGGATGCTCGCCGCCCGGTGGCAGCACACGCCGCCGGTCGACCCCGGCGGCCGACGCTCGGTGAACGACGGGCCCCGGCCGCGGCAGCGCTTCGCCCGCCGGGCGCGGCCGGTCGACCCGTGGGGCAACCCCCGGCCGCGCCGCGGCGGGTGGTGGCGGACACCGCTGTTCGTGGTGCTCACCGTCGCCCTGGTGCTCGCGGCGCTGAACGTCGACGGGCTGCGGTCCTGGTACTCGACGCGGTTCGGCGACGGCTCCGGCGGTACGACGGCCGGCACGCCCGTGGCGACCGTCGCTCCGGAGACCGGGGCGCCGACCGCCGCGCCGCCGCCGGTCGACCCGAAGCAGCCGACCGTCGACCGCCCGTGGGCGGGCTCCCCCGCCGAGGGGTGGCCCACCGGCATCGACGCGTTCGGGCCCGAACCGGGCACGGTCACCAGGATCGGCGTGTTCGGCGCCGACCAGGTCGCCGCGCAGGTCGACCTGGTCAAGCGGTACCTGGCGGCGGCCAACCTGGACCCGAAGGTGGTGGCCGGCGGCCGCCCGGAGGCGGCCCTGGCCATGCTGGGCCCGGAGGACCGGGCGACGGCCGAGAAGGCGCTGGCCAGTCCCTCCCGCGACCAGGACCCGACCGGCTGGTTCAGCCGCTTCGACGCGCGCGACGCGATCCCGGTCGGCGACACCTACCGGCTCCAGGGCCGGATCAGCGTCGAGGGGGACGGCAAGCGGGGCGTGCTGGTGCACACCGACTTCACCTTCGTCTACCCGCTCCGGCCCGGCCCGGACGCCGCCAAGCGCGCCACCGCACCCAGGCCCTCCGGTCCCGCGCGGCCGACGGGCAGCCCGGCGCCCGGCGGGGGCGGCGCGCCGAAGCCGGTCGGTCTGCTCACCCCGGCGGCCGACGTGGCCGGGGACACCTGGACGGCGCGGACCATCGTGCGCCGGGTGGACACCTTCCGCTTCTACGACCCGGCGAAGTTCCAGGTCGAGCGGGACCGGCTCTACTTCGAGCAGACCATGTCCGACGTCGGCAACAGCGAGTGCGACGTCTACGACGGCTGGTACCACCCGCAGTTCGACCAGTTCGCGGCCGCCGGGGGGACGTCCCCCGCGCCCTCCGGGCCGCTCTCGGACCCGTACGACCGCACCAAGGAGCTGCGGACGGACGGCGTCTGCGGCACGGTCAGCCGCAGCTGACCGGCCCCGCTGCTTCAGCGCTTGCGCTTGGCCCGGCCCGGTGCCCCGGCACCGGGCCGGCCGCTGCGACCGGCCTGCCGGCGTTCGTGCTGGGCGAGCGCCTTCTCGTAGCGGGCCCGGTGGAGGGCCTCGCCGGGGGCCTCGCGCAGGGCGCGGAGGAAGTAGGCGAGCAGGGAGCCGACCCCGCCGATCACCCAGACCACGCCGAGCGACTTGTCCTCGGCCATCCAGCCGGTCAGCGCGTCCCGGCCCTCGGTGAGCAGCTTCCAGGTGCGCAGCGCGGCGAGCAGCGAGCAGATCGCGACCGCGGCGACCAGCAGTCCGTTGAGGAAGCCCCCGTTGTCGGCGACCCGGATGCCGTCGACGGCGAGGCGCAGCACGAAGGCGCCGGCCGCGGCGGCGAGCAGCGCCCCGGCCGGGACGAGGACGCGGCGCAGCCGGTAGTCGCCGCCGCGCTCGACCCAGCTGGTGCCGAACCAGCGGATCGGCTCCGGCTCGGGGGCGCCGGCGGGCTGGGTGGTGGGGGTGGGTTCCTGGGTCACGGGTCCGATTATCCCCGGCTGGCGGGAACGGCGGAGGCGCCGTCCCGGTGGCCGGGACGGCGCCTCCGTGATCGCGGTGGGGGTCAGCCGAGCTTGCTGACGTCCCGGACGGCGCCCTTGTCGGCGGAGGTGGCCATCGCGGCGTAGGCGCGCAGGGCCTGGCTGACCTGGCGGTCGCGGTTCTGCGGCCGGTAGCCGTGGCCGGCCTCCAGGACGCGGCGGCGCTCGTCCAGGACCTCGGCCGGGACCTCCAGCGAGATCCGCCGGCCCGGGATGTCGATGGCGATGGTGTCGCCGTCCTCGACCAGGGCGATGGTGCCGCCGGACGCGGCCTCCGGGGAGGCGTGGCCGATCGACAGGCCCGAGGTGCCGCCGGAGAAGCGGCCGTCGGTGACCAGCGCGCAGGCCTTGCCCAGGCCCCGGCCCTTGAGGAACGAGGTCGGATAGAGCATCTCCTGCATGCCGGGGCCGCCCTTGGGGCCCTCGTAGCGGATGACGACGACGTCGCCCTCCTTGATCCGCTTGGCGAGGATCGCCTCGACCGCGTCCTCCTGGGACTCGACGACGACGGCCGGGCCGCTGAACGTCCAGATCGACTCGTCCACGCCGGCGGTCTTCACGATGCAGCCGTCCTCGGCGAGGTTGCCGTACAGCACGGCGAGCCCGCCCTCGACGGAGTAGGCGTGCTCGACGGCGCGGATGCAGCCCCGGGCGCCGTCGGTGTCCAGCGACTCCCAGCGCTCGGACTGCGAGAAGGCCTCGGCGGACCGGACGCAGCCGGGGGCGGCGTGCCACAGCTCGACGGCCTCGGCGGACGGCGAGCCGCCGCGGACGTCCCAGGTCTTGAGCCACTCGGTGAGCGAGTCGGAGTGGACGGTGTGCACGTCCTCGTTCAGCAGCCCGCCCCGGTGCAGCTCGCCGAGGATGGCCGGGATCCCGCCGGCCCGGTGCACGTCCTCCATGTAGTACGCGCCGTTGGGCGCGACCTTGGACAGGCACGGCACCTTGCGGGAGATCGCGTCGATGGCCCGCAGGTCGAAGTCCAGCTCGGCCTCCTGGGCGGCGGCGAGCAGGTGGAGGATGGTGTTGGTCGAGCCGCCCATGGCGATGTCGAGGGCCATGGCGTTCTCGAAGGCGGCGCGGGAGGCGATCGAGCGCGGCAGGACGGAGTAGTCGTCCTGGCCGTAGTGCCGCTCGGTGATCTCGACGACGGTCCGGCCGGCGGCCTCGTAGAGGGCGCGGCGGGCGGTGTGGGTGGCGAGCAGCGAGCCGTTGCCGGGCAGCGAGAGGCCGATCGCCTCGGTGAGGCAGTTCATCGAGTTGGCGGTGAACATGCCCGAGCAGGAGCCGCAGGTCGGACAGGCGTTCTCCTCGATGATCGCGATGTCCTCGTCGGAGACGTTCTCGTTCACCGCCTGCGAGATCGCGTCGACCAGGTCGAGCTTGCGCACCGTGCCGTCGACCAGGGTGGCCTTGCCGGCCTCCATCGGGCCGCCGGAGACGAACACCGTCGGGATGTTCAGCCGCAGTGCGGCCATCAGCATGCCGGGGGTGATCTTGTCGCAGTTGGAGATGCAGATCAGCGCGTCCGCGCAGTGCGCGTTGACCATGTACTCGACCGAGTCGGCGATCAGGTCGCGCGAGGGCAGCGAGTAGAGCATGCCGCTGTGGCCCATCGCGATGCCGTCGTCCACCGCGATGGTGTTGAACTCGCGGGGGATGCCGCCGGCCTGCTTGATCGCCTCGGACACGATCCGGCCGACCGGCTGGAGGTGGGTGTGGCCGGGGACGAACTCGGTGAAGGAGTTGGCGACCGCGATGATCGGCTTGCCGAAGTCCTCGCGGGCTACGCCGGCCGCCCGGAGAAGCGCCCGGGCGCCTGCCATGTTGCGACCGTGGGTGACCGTACGGGACCTCAGCTCGGGCACTGTGCTCCACTCCTTCGGAGGCTGACTGGCGGCCCCGCTCGATCAGGAGGGTGCGGGGCCACTGTGTCTGTCGAGCCTACGCCCGCCGTCCGTCCGGCGGACACGGCGTCCGCGATGCGGTCAGCCGGGTGGCCGCCGGACGGGGCCGGGCGGCCCCCGGCGCGGGTCAGGACGGGGTGATCGCGACGGTCAGGTCCAGCACGTACGGCTCGACGACCGTGCCGTCCGGGAACTCCGCCAGCAGGGCCTCGCGCTCGACGGCCAGCAGCGGCGCGCGCTGCTCCGGGGTGAGCGCGGCCAGGTAGGAGCGGGAGGTGAGGTCGGTGATCACATGGTCCACGGCGACCCGGCGCTCCCAGCGGAGCCGGGTGTGCTCCGTCCGCAGGTCGTACGGGGCGAGGTGGGAGGTGACCTCGTTGACGGCGCCGTAGCCGTGGTAGGTCGTGGGCAGCGCGGCGGCGAGCCGCTCGCCCATCGCCCGCACCCAGGCGACGCCGCTGTCCTTCACGTTCCACCAGAGGGCCAGGGCGCCGCCGGGCCGCAGCACCCGGATCGCCTCCGGCACGGACTTCTCCGGGGTGGTCCAGTGGAAGGCCTGGGCATAGGTGACGAAGTCCGCCGAGCCGTCGTGGAACGGCAGCTCGTCGCCGCTGCCCCGGACCAGCCCGAGCCCGGGCGAGGCGGCGAGGAACTGCCCGGCCATGCCCGCGTTCGGCTCCACCGCGACCACGTCGGCGCCGCGGCCGGCCAGCAGCCGGGTCGAGATGCCGGTGCCGGCGCCGACGTCCAGCACCCGCGCGCCCTCCAGACCGCGCCCGGCCAGCCGCTCCAGCGCGTCGAACAGTTCCTGCGGGTACGAGGGCCTGGCCCGGTCGTACTCCGCCGCCACGCCGCCGAAGGACTTCGCCAGTTCACGGAAGTCGCTGCTGGGCCCGGATCCGGTCTTTTCCGCCATGTATCCCCCTGCGGACGGCAGTTCGTGTGCCGTCAGCGTACGCGCGCGGGGGTGGCCAGGTGCAAGCGGGTGAAGGCGAGGGCCTCGGCGAGATCGGCCTCGCGTTCGGCGGGCGACGCGGAGCGGCGGGTGTTGACCTCCAGCACGACGTGGCCGTCGAAGCCGGTCCGGGCGAGGTGTTCCAGCAGCTCGGCGCAGGGCTGCTTGCCCCGGCCGGGGATGAGGTGCTCGTCCTTGCCGGAGCCGGAGCCGTCCGCCAGGTGGATGTGCGCGAGCCGGTCCCCCATCCGCTCGACCATCGCGAAGGCGTCCACCCGCGAGGTGGCGACGTGCGACAGGTCGATGGTGAAGTGCCGGTACTCCTCCTCGGTGACGTCCCAGCCCGGCGCGTACGCCAGCACCTCGCGGTCCTTGTACCGCCACGGGTACATGTTCTCGACCGCGAAGCGGACGTCCGTCTCCCCCGCCATCCGGTGGATGCCCTCGACGAACTCCCGGGCGTACTGGCGCTGCCAGCGGAACGGCGGGTGGACGACGACCGCGCTCGCGCCCAGCTTCTCGGCCGCCGCGCGGGCGCGGACCAGCTTGGTCCACGGGTCGGTGCTCCACACCCGCTGGGTGATCAGCAGGCACGGCGCGTGCACGGCGAGGATCGGCATGCGGTGGGCGTCCGAGAGCCGGCGCAGCGCCTCGATGTCCTGGCTGACCGGGTCGTTCCAGACCATCACCTCGACACCGTCGTAGCCGAGTTTGGCGGCCAGCTCGAAGGCGACCGCGGTGGTGGCCGGGTAGACCGAGGCGGTGGAGAGGACGACCTTGGTGTCCGGGATGTGCAGGGCCGGGTGCGGGGGCAGGACCAGGCGGTCGGTGGTGCGCAGCAGCGGCGGGCGGGCGGCGGCCTGGCGGGCGGCCTTGACCGACTTCACGGACTGGACGGCGGCCTTGGCGGCGCCGGCCGCCCGGGCGGTGCGGGTGGGCTCGGCGCCGGGGGCCCTGGGGCCCTTGGGCGCCCTGGCGGTCTTCGCCGCCCCGGCGGCCGCGGCGGCTCCGGTCGCCTTGGATGCCTTGGTGGCTCCGGTAGCCTTGGTGGCCGCGCGGCTCGCGGCCTTGCGGGCCGCCTTCTCGGCGACGCCGCCGGCCGCCTCCCGGGCCGCCTTCACCGCCTTGACGCCCTTGACGCTCTTGACGCCCTTGACCGCCTTGCCGAGCTTGCGGGCCGGCGCAGGAGCCCCCGGGCCGGTGTCCTGGCCAGGGGTCGAGTCGCTGTCCGGAGCGGGATCCGCGGCGGTGTCCGGAGCGGGACCAGGGCCGGTGCGGCGCCCGGCGCGGCGCGGGGCGTCCGGCCGCGGCTTCCCGTCCTGGGGCGCGCGGCCCTCCCGCGTCCCGTCCTCGTCCGCTGGTTGCGCCACGGGAGACAGCGTAAGCGGACCGCGCCCGGAACGGGGAGCCGGTCGGCGCGCGCCCGGCCGCCCCGCCCCGGTGTCAGGGGATGAGCGCGGGCCGACGACGGTCGGCCGGGCTGTCCATGGCGTCCAGCCGGCGCAGGATGATGCCCTCGCGCAGCGCCCAGGGACAGACGTCCAGCTCGTCCAGGCCGAACAGGTCCATCGCCGCGTCGGCGACCAGCGCGCCCGCGAGCAGCTGCTTGGCGCGGCCCTCGGAGACCCCGGGGATCTGCGCCCGTTCGGCGACGGTCATCGTGGACAGCCGGGGCAACCAGGCGGCGAGGTTGACGCGGGTGAGCCGGCGGTCCGCGTACGGACCGGCGTCGGCCGGGGCGGCTCCGGTCATCCGGGCCAGCTGCTTGAAGGTCTTGGAGGTGGCGACGGCGTGGTCCGGCGCGCCGAGCCGGGAGATCTCGCCGACGACGGTGGCGATCTCGGCGCGGATGTGCCGTCTGAGCTCGCGCAGCCGCTCGGGGTCGGCGACGTCGCCGGGCAGCCAGCGGGCGGTCAGCCGGCCGGCGCCCAGCGGCACCGAGCAGGCCACGTCCGGCTGCTCGTCCAGACCGCAGGCGATCTCCAGCGAGCCGCCGCCGATGTCGAGGTTGAGCAGCCGGCCGGAGGACCAGCCGAACCAGCGGCGGACCGCCAGGAAGGTGAGCCGGGCCTCGTCCTGGCCGGAGAGCACCCGCAGTTCGACCCCGGTCTCCTCGGCGACCCGGCGGAGCACCTCCTCGCCGTTGGCGGCCTCGCGCACGGCGGAGGTGGCGAAGGGCAGTATGTCGACCACGCCCTTGTCCTCGGCGACCCGCAGCGAGGAGGTGATCATGCCGATCAGCTTCTCGACCCCGGACCCGCCGATCGCGCCCTGCTCGTCGAGGAGTTCGGCGAGCCGCAGCTCGGCCTTGTGGGAGTACGCGGGCAGGGGTGCGGCGCCCGGGTGGGCGTCGACCACCAGGAAGTGGACCGTGTTGGAACCTACGTCGAGCACACCGAGTCGCATAACCCTCCACGCTACGCGATCTCACGCCGGAGGAGACCGGTCGTGCCGGTGTTCGTGCTGGTCCGGGTACTGATCGCGGCCGGGGACGGGCCGGCCGGGGCGGACCGGGGCGCCGGTTCGAACGGCATTCGGCCGGTGTTGACCCGGCGTTCACCGGGCCGGGCGGTGAACTCGCCGTGAACCGCGTGACCACGGACGGTTCGCAGCTCCGCGGAGGCTCTACCCTTGCCGGGTGGCAGCAGCAGAGACGTCCCAGCACAGCGGCACTTCCAAGGGCGGCAGGAAGAAGTCCGGGAGCGACGGCCCGGGCGCCGTCGACCTGGCGATGCCGACCCTCCGTTCCGAGCTCCGCCCCGAGGTCCCGCTCGACTTCCCGCGCGCCTGGGTCGAGTTCACCGACCCCGAGGACGAGGAGCAGGTCTTCCGCTGCGACCTGACCTGGCTGACCTCCCGCTGGTCGTGCATCTTCGGCCAGGGCTGCCAGGGCATCCGCGAGGGCCGGGGCGAGTCCGACGGCTGCTGCACCCTGGGCGCGCACTACTCGGACGAGGACGACGAGAAGCGGGTGGCCGGCCACGCGGCCCGGCTGACCCCGGAGCTGTGGGAGAACCACCGGCACGGCACCGACGCCAAGGGCCGGCTCAAGATCGACGGCGGCATCACCATGTTCGACGAGGACGGCGACCGCCAGACCCGGCGGGTCGACGGCGCCTGCATCTTCGTGAACAGCCCCGGCTTCGCCGGCGGAGGGGGCTGCGCCCTGCACGCGCTGGCACTCGCGGAGGGCCGCGAGCCGCTGGAGACCAAGCCGGACGTCTGCTGGCAGCTGCCGGTCCGCCGCACCTACGACTGGATCGACCGGCCGGACGACACCCGCTACCTCCAGGTCACCATCGGCGAGTACGACCGCCGGGGCTGGGGCCCGGGCGGCCACGACCTGCACTGGTGGTGCACCGGCAGCCCGGACGCCCACCAGGGCGCCGACCCGGTGTTCGTCAGCTACCGCCCGGAGCTCACCGAGCTGATGGGCCGGGCCGCGTACCGGGTGCTGGCCGGCCTCTGCGAGGAGCGGATCGCCACCAAGGGCGACCGCAAGGTGGCCCCGCACCCGGCCGACCCGGCGAAGCGGCCGAAGGCGCCGAAGAAGTAGCGCGCTCCCAAGCGCAACCCCCCGGGGGGCGGGCCCGCCCGCCCCCCCGGTCGGCGCTACTTGTCGATGTCGCCGACGACGAAGAACATCGAGCCCAGGATCGCCACCATGTCCGCGACCAGCGTCCCCGGCAGCAGCTCGGTCAGCGTCTGGATGTTGTTGAACGAGGCCGAGCGCAGCTTCAGCCGCCACGGCGTCTTGTCGCCGCGCGACACCAGGTAGTAGCCGTTGACGCCGAGCGGGTTCTCGGTCCAGGCGTAGGTGCTGCCCTCCGGGGCCTTGAGCACCTTGGGCAGCCTCAGGTTGACCGGCCCGGGGGCGAGCAGGGCCAGCTTGTCGAGGCAGGCGTCCGCGAGGTCGAGCGCGTTGACGGTCTGCTCCAGCAGGCACTCGAAGCGGGCCAGGCAGTCGCCCTCCTCGCGGGTGACCACGGTCAGCACCTGCCGCAGTTCCTCGCTGCCGTACGCCAGGTAGGGCTCGTCCCGGCGCAGGTCGAGGTCCAGTCCGCTGGCCCGCGCGATCGGGCCGCTGGCGCCGTACGCCTCGGCCTGCGCCCGGGTCAGGACGCCGACACCGGCGGTGCGGGCGCGGAAGATCTCGTTGCCCAGCACCAGGTCCTCGAAGACCGGCAGCTGGGAGCGGACCACGGCGACGGCGGCGCGGACCCGGCCGAGCCAGCCGGCCGGCAGGTCCTCCTTGAGGCCGCCGACCCGGTTGAACATGTAGTGCATCCGGCCGCCGGAGGCCTCCTCCAGCACGTGCTGGAGGTCCTCGCGGCCGGTGAAGGCGTGGAAGATCGGGGTGATCCCGCCCAGCTCCAGCGGGTAGGAGCCGAGGAACATCAGGTGGTTGAGGACGCGGTTCAGCTCGGCCAGCAGGGTGCGGATCCACACCGCCCGCTCGGGCACCTCCATGCCGAGCATCCGCTCGACGCCGAGCACCACGCCCAGTTCGTTGGAGAAGGCCGAGAGCCAGTCGTGCCGGTTGGCCAGCATGATGATCTGCCGGTAGTCCCGGGCCTCGAAGAGCTTCTCCGCGCCCCGGTGCATGTAGCCGATCACCGGCTCGGCGCTGACGATGCGCTCGCCGTCCAGTACCAGGCGCAGGCGCAGCACACCGTGCGTCGCCGGGTGCTGCGGGCCGATGTTGAGCACCATGTCGGTGCTGCCAGCCCCGCCCGTGACGTTCTCGGCTCCCGCCCCGATGCCGACCGTGGTCTCCCTCATGGGGTCAGAGTCTGCCATCCCGGCAGCGCCCCGAGGCTCGGCGGTACCGGCATGCGGACGGCCTGCGAGAGCCAGCCGAATCCGCCCAGGCCCGCGGCGTCGGTGAGCTCGGCCCCCTCGCCCGCGCCGCCGAGCGCGCGCAGGTAGCCGACCGGGTCGGTGGAGGCGAGGGCCAGCGGCGGCCGGGCGCCGCTGACGCCGAGCGCCCGCAGCGCCTCCCGCTGGGTCGTCCACAGGCTGTGGAGACCGGGCGCGGCCACCGCGTCCAGCGCCACGTGCGCGGTGACGTCGCAGGAGCCGTCGGGCACCGGGGGCACCTCGCGGCCGGCCCGGAAGCCGGTCCGGGTGGGGAACGGCGGGCGCCGCCCGGCGGTGTGCCCGTAGTCGACGGCGACGGCCAGACCCCGTTCCAGGCCGGCCACCGCGTGCGCCCAGGCGGCGTCCCTGGGCGCACCGAACTCGACGAAGTCCCCGGGCCGTTCGGCCGGCCACCAGCGGGCGGCCCAGTCGGCGTCGGCGGCGTCCACGGGCCCGCCGAGCCGCTCCTCCCCGGTCGCCGGGTCCACCTCCAGGTAGCGGAGCTGCCCGTCCTCGCCGACCTCGCCGGTGTCCAGCGGCACGTTGTCCAGCCACTCGTTGGCGATCAGCAGCCCGGTGACGCCGCGCGGCACCTCCGCCGTCCACACCGTCCCGGCCCAGCTCCGCTCCGTCCACAGGCCTGTGGACGGAGCGGCGGGCGGCGCGTCCGGGCGGTCGGCGAGCTCCACCGCCCACACCTTCAGCCGCTCCCCCACCGGCTCCGGCAGTTCGGCCAGCACCCCGGCGACCAGCTCGCCCCGGCCGGCCCCGACGTCCACGAAGGCCAGCTCCTCCGGGCGGCCGAGCGCCGCGTCCACCTCCAGCAGCAGCCGGGCCACCGCCCGGGCGAACAGCGGCGAGGCGTGCACCGAGGTCCGGAAGTGCCCGGCCGGGCCCTCCGGCCTGCGGTAGAAGCCGCCGTCGGGGTCGTAGAGGGCACGCTCCGTGGCGGGCGCCCACCGCATCCAGCTCATGGAGCGGGACGCTACACACCCGGTCCGTACCCGCCCAATCCCTACGGCAGCGGCATGCCGGGCTCTCCGACCTAGGGAGTAGAACGGATCGCCCTCCCGGCGGACCTGGACACGGGGTGCGACTGCCTACGCTTGAGTCGTGCATCGACTCAACGCCTGGCTCCGCCGTCACCCCATGGTGATCGACTCCGTCTGGGCCGCGATGGTGCTCTTCCTCGGCGTGGTGCCGGAGGGCGGGAGCGAGAACAGCGGCTGGCGGCTCGGGGTCCACTACGCCGTCGCCGTCCTGCTGCCCCTGCTGATGGTGTTCCGCCGGCGCTTCCCCGACGCGACGGTGGCCGCCGCGGGCCTGATCGGCGTCACCCAGGTCCTCCTGGACGTCAACCCGGCGGTCTCCAGCATCGCCTACCTGGTGTTCGCCTACACCGGCGCCGCGTTCGGCAAGCCCTGGACGTCCCGGTTCGCGCTGCTCGGCGGCCTGCTCGCGGGCCCGCTGGTGTACTGGCGGCTGCATCCGCAGAAGATCCAGTCGGTCGGCGACTCCGACGTCCACTTCGTGAACTACTCCGCCCCCGAGGCGCTGCTCATCATCGGCCTGATGACCACCCCGTTCATCCTCTGCTGGGCCTGGGGCCGGCTGACCAGGGTGCGCCGGGCGTACCTGGTCGAGCTGGAGGACCGGGCGGCCCGGCTGGAGCGGGAGCGCGACGCCCAGTCCAAGGTCGCGGTCGCCGCCGAGCGGGCCCGGATCGCCCGCGAACTGCACGACGTGGTCGCGCACAACGTCTCGGTGATGATCGTCCAGGCCGACGGCGCCGCCTACGTCCTGGACAACTCGCCGCAGCAGGCCAAGGAGGCGCTCAGCACCATCGCCTCCACCGGCCGGCAGGCGCTGGTCGAGATGCGCCGGCTGCTGGGCGTGCTGCGCAGCGCCGACACCAAGGGCGAGGAGTACGTGCCGCAGCCCGGCGTCGAGGAGCTGCCGGAGCTGCTCGACCAGGTCCGCACGGCCGGCCTCCAGGTCGACTTCGCCACCTCGGGCCACCCGCGCGAACTGCCGCGCGGCGTCGAGCTGACGGTCTACCGGATCGTCCAGGAGGCGCTGACCAACGTCCGCAAGCACGGCGGCCCCGACGTCCACGCCCGGGTCGCGGTCGACTTCGGCGAGCGCGAACTGGCCGTGCTGGTCGAGGACGACGGCCGCGGCAGCACCGACGAGCAGCTCGCCTCCGGCGGCACCGACGGCCAGGGCCACGGCCTGATCGGCATGCGCGAGCGGGTCGGTATGGTCAGCGGCAGCCTCGACATCGGGCCCCGCCCCGGCGGCGGATTCCGGATCCGCGCCGTCCTGCCGCTCAAGGCCGCCTGACCCAGGACCCGCCGACCGGACACCCACCCGACCCCGGACACCCGCCGACGGACGCCACCGACCCCCCGCTGTCCTCCCCGAGGAACTAGGAGCCACCCTTGACCATCCGCGTGATGCTGGTCGACGACCAGGAGCTGCTGCGCACCGGATTCCGGATGATCCTCCAGTCGCAGGGGGACATCGAGATCGCCGCCGAGGCCGGGGACGGCGCCCAGGCCGTGGAGAAGCTCCGGCACACGGCGGTGGACGTGATCCTCATGGACGTCCGGATGCCCCGGCTGGACGGGGTGCAGGCCACCCGGCGGATCTGCCTGGCCGAGGACGGCAGCCCGCTGCCGGACGCCCCGCACGTGCTCATCCTCACCACCTTCGACCTCGACGAGTACGCCTTCGCCGCGCTCAAGGCCGGGGCCAGCGGCTTCCTGCTCAAGGACGTGCCGCCGACCGAGCTGGTGGCCGCGATCCGCGCCGTGCACGGCGGGGACGCCGTGGTCGCCCCGACCACCACCCGCCGCATGATCGACCGCTTCGCCGAGGTGCTGCCGACCCCGCAGAGCGGCCCGGGCGGCTCCGACACCCTGGGCCCGCTCACCGAGCGCGAGCGCGAGGTGTTCCTGCTGGTCGCCCAGGGCCTGTCGAACGGGGAGATCGCGGCCCGGCTGGTGCTCTCCGAGGCCACCGTGAAGACCCACGTCGGGCGGATCCTGGCCAAGCTGGGCCTGCGCGACCGGGTCCAGGCCGTGGTCCTGGCCTACGAGGCCGGACTGATCCGGGCCGGCGCCTCCGACTGACCCGCCCAGCCGCCGGCCGCCGTGTCCGCTCCCCCCGCCCCGGCCCCCGCCCACGCTCCGGACC